>CADBNA010000028.1 GCA_902795835.1 uncultured Lachnospiraceae bacterium
GGGACGGTTCCTTAGGGTTGCGTTTTGACAGACTTTGTGAGTTAAAATCGTGAGAAGTTCACGATAAGATTTACAGGCTGGAAGAACTGCTGATGAACAGCTTCGGGCCGGACAACCTCGAATAGAAGACGAACGGATCATTGGAAAGGTTAAACGATGGATTTTTCAACACACAGTATCAGTAATACAATCAGTAAGGACACCGTAAATGAAGAGATGTCCATGTTCCGTGCCAGTGTGGAAGATGCGGCAAGCCGCATCAGGGATGGGTTAAAGCCGGAAACTTTTTCCAATGAGATCATTCATAACGGCGATGAAATTCTGAAGACTTACCAGGTTGCTTCCGATGCAATTTATGGCGGCATGGGCAGCGTCTGGAAAGTATATCACAAAAGCTGGAATGTTGATCTTGCCATGAAACGCCCGCAGCCGAAATTCTTTGCAGAGGGCAGTGAAAAAAGAAAAGAGGCGTTTATTTCCGAGTGTGAAAACTGGATTAATCTTGGTTTGCATCCGAACATAGTAAGCTGTTTTTACGTCCGTGAAATTGGAGGAATTCCTACCATCTTTGCTGAATGGATGGACGGCGGGAGCCTGAAGGACAGGATTCGTGACAGAACTCTTTACCAGGGCACTGAGAATGAAATCCAGGAAAGAATACTGGATATTGCAATTCAGACGGCAAGAGGTCTTCGCTATGCGCATGAATCAGAAGAACATCTGATTCATCAGGATGTGAAACCGGGAAATATCCTGCTTACAAAAGAGTGGGAAGCAAGGGTGGCAGATTTTGGTCTGGCAAAAGCCCAGAGTCAGTTAAGCAGCGGAGAACAGCTGTCTCATGGATACACAATCGAATACTGTCCAAAAGAGCAGGCAGAGGGTGCGCCAGCCCAGCCCTGGATGGATGTTTTTTCATGGGCTTTGACAGTGCTGGAAATGTATGCGGGAGCCAGATTCTGGGAGTCGGGAGCCGAAGTGAAGGAACAATTCGACAGCGTGCGGCCGCAGCTTCGGATCCCGGTACCCGATTCAGTATTTGAATTGCTTCATTCCTGTATAATGGGGACGATACACAATTTTGAAATCCCGGAAAACAGGCTGGCAGATGCGTATGCCATTTTGAACGGGAACGCCTATCCCGGGATGAAGCTGAAAGCGGCAGCCGATACATCAGAAAGCCTTAATAACCGTGCACTGAGTTATCTGGACCTGGGCAAGACAGAGGAGGCGGAACGACTGTGGGAGACTGCGCTGGAGAAGAATCCCGGAAATATGAGGTCTTTATACAATTTATCTCTCGTGCGCTGGAGAAAAGCACAGTACGCTGATTTGCAGATCGACCAGGATTTGACAGGTGCTGTTAAAGGCATGCCGGATCAGGCGGAAGCAATCACAATGATGCTGATGTTTCAGGCGGAACGCGGAGACAGGGTACGCCTGGAGCAATGGATGTCCGAGGCCGGGAAGCATTCTGTTCGAGTGCGGGGAGACTTGAAAAACACAATTGATACGATCCTTCAGGAGGATAGCTTTATTCCATGCACAGATGAAGCGGCAGAGGGGCTTGAACCGGCGGCAGAAGACGATCCGTATCGTCTGGAGTCTTCGGATTATGGGGGGACTGTAGAACAGGTGTCGATCTATGAAAAGGCATCAGGACGGCTGCGGCACAGTTTTGTAGTACCGGGTTACAGAGAAAAAGCACAGAGATACAGCAAGTATGGCATTGGAAGTTTCTCTTATTATTCCGGTTTTGATTATTATCAGGGCAATATCGTATTGTTGAAAGATAAAGACCTTGATCCAAACATAAGACGTGTAAAAATATACGCCAGGTGGCATTTTGTGATTCCTGATTATGCCGCTCCTTTTGTGCTGTCAAAGATTGAAGACTATTACGCGCAGACAGCCAGAGAAAAACGTTTTCAGACTCTGCTGCGCATAGCTGAAAAACAGTATGCTGCACGAAGTTATTCGGCGTGTATGAAATCGATTGAAGAGGCAACTGCAATTCCCGGATGTGAAAACGAACCACGTATTCTGGAATTGGAACGGAAATGTGGAAATGAGGCCTGCACTAAAACAGAAATAAGGACGATCCGCAGGGTTCCGTTTCCCGAAGAAGCGGTTCCGGATCCGAAATATGATTATCATGGCCCCATTGAATTCCGCGGCTGGATGGATGCGGACTATTACTCCTGCGGTCAGAATGAGAGGACGGTTTCGGTTTCCTTTGGAGAGAAAAAGGCATGTGGGGAACTGGGTTTTCTAATGAAAGACGAGGGGATTGTCGGAGAATTAGAGATTAGGGGTGAAGGCAGAAAATGGTGGGGAAGCAATGCAAAAAATGCCTACAGATACGAAGATGGCATTTTTGATCTTGCATTCAGCCCATGCGGTAATTATCTGCTTGTTATTGCTGCTTCAGAAACGGAATTAAGGGATGTCAGAAACAACGATGATGAGATTATCTGGCGGACCGGGGGCTGCGTGGGACGGGGGTATTTTGCTGATCATGGAAGATATATGATTGTCGGTAAAACTGCCTGGGAGCTGAGATATTACTATCGATGTGATCATTCTTCCGAAGAAGACTCCGGTTGTTGCATGGATGGAGCCGAAAAACAAATCCCTGATTCTGTCTGTGAAACAGCTTCTGTCGCATCAGAACCGGTTCCGGATATAAATACGGCAGAAAAAGGTGCGGATATTCCTGAGAAAAGGAAAAAGAAAAAAAGGCGGCGGTTTCGTTTCGGTGGGAAACGGCGCTAGATAGAACCCCAGGGGACGGTTCCTAAGCGCTCACGGCTGAACTGAGGGGGATGGTTCAGATCAAATATTTCTAACGAGTGGCGCGAGCAAACATCTCAGAGCGACATGGACAAGTTCTGTTCCCCTTTCTGCATGAAAGGCCGCGCTGTTTTATGCACAAGCAGCGTTTTCATATGCATCAAAGTTCACAAGTTCTTATGCAGATACTGCTTGACTTTCTGCATAAAAAGAGCTATTTTTCATGCAGAAAGGAGGTGGAAAGATGCACAGATTCGACTATTCATTCCTGAACAATGGGATGCTTCCTGCGTACCTCATCAACATTACGACTGATATTTACTCCCTGCGCGCCATGTCATGGAGCAGGAAGGAGCAGTTTGCCGATGTGTTTACAGAGCTGTCGGCAATCGCAAAGGTTCAATCGGTAAAAAGTTCAAATGCTATTGAGGGCATTGTGACGACCGACGAACGTATCAATGAGATAGTGAACGGCAACAGTGCTCCGCTGAACCACAGTGAGCAGGAAATCGCCGGATACAGAGACGCTTTGGCGCAGGTGCACATGGAATATGCGGACATGGATTTCCGTCAGGCGGATATCCTGCGGCTCCATGCTATCATGCTGAATATCGCTGGCTATGCTTACGCAGGACAGTACAAGGTCGCCGACAACGATATCATTGAAGAAGATCAGAACGGCAGAAGGCGTGTGCGCTTTCATCCTACATCCGCAGCGGATACGCCTGATGAAATGGAACAGCTGATCCTGGCCTACCAGGAAGCAAGGGATGACCCGATTATCAACCAGCTTCTTCTGATTCCCTGCGTGATCCTCGATTTCCTGTGCATTCATCCATTCAGAGATGGAAACGGAAGAATGTCAAGGCTGCTTTCGATTTTATTACTTTACAAAAATGGTTTTGATGCTGGAAAGTACATTTCCTTTGAGGAACAGATCAATCTCAGAAAAGGGAATTACTATGACGCGCTGCTCCAGTCTTCTGGGGGATGGCACGAGAACCAGAACGACTATTCCGCCTATATCATGGAGTTTTTGACAACGCTCTATGCCTGCTATAAGGAGCTGGACAAGCGATTTGCTGTTGTTGGCAGCAAGAGAGTAACAAAGCAGGCCCGCGTGGAGGCAACTGTTCTGAACAGCCTGACGCCGGTCTCCAAGTCTGACATCGGGAAGATTCTGCCAGATGTGAGTGCGACGACGATAGAGGCAGTCCTTGGTCAGATGGTTCGCAATGGACAGATCAGGAAAATTGGCACAGGAAGAAACACGAGGTACATTCGAACCGGGATCTGAATGTAAATTCTTTTCACAGAGAGCCATGTTCAGGCATCAGAACCGTTGTCATAAAAATGGGGTCAAGACTGATATTATTTTCGAAGGGGCAGGCAGGAAAAAATGAAAATACTGATATTGAATGGTTCACCGGCGGGAAAGAACAGCATTACACTGCAGACGATGGAATACCTGAAGGTATTCTTCCCGAAACATGAGTATAAAACGCTGCATGCGGCGCAGAAGATCAAAAGTATCGAAAACGACTTTTCGGAATCCGGAAAGCTCCTGGAAGAGGCGGATCTTATTGTTTTCTGTTATCCTGTCTATACATTCCTGGTACCGGCCCAGCTTCACAGATTTATTGAGCTGATCAAGGAGAACCGGATCGATCTTTCCGGCAAGTATGCGACACAGATCACCACCTCCAAGCACTTTTACGACACTACGGCGCATCGCTTCATCGCTGACAATTGCGCGGACCTGGGGCTTCGATATATCCGGGGGCTATCCGCGGATATGGAGGACATCCTGACAAAGAAAGGGCAGAAGGAAGCCAAAAGTTTCTTCCGGTTTGTGCTGTGGAATATTCGGAACGAATACAGGGAGTCCAGGAAGAATAACTGTCAGACCGAAGCATTTTCCGCCGTTCCGGCTTCCGACGCGGAAGAGACCGGAGTGCGTGACAGCATGCGCGTGGCGCTGGTGACGGATTATGATCCGGAGATATCCGGCACACCCCTCGCATCCATGATCCGGCGGTTCCGCAGGCGGTTTCCCGGTGAGTGCGAGCTTATCAATCTCAGAGAGTTCCCCTTTGACGGCGGCTGCCTCGGCTGCTTTCACTGCGCCGCAGACGGAACCTGTATCTACAGGGACGGCTTTGATGATTATCTGAGAGAACACATTAACAGTGCAGATGCAGTGGTCTATGCGTATACGATCCGGGATCATTCCATGGGGTATCGCTTCAAGCTGTACGACGACCGCCAGTTCTGCAACGGACACCGCACAGTTACCATGGGCAAGCCTGTGGGCTATCTGGTGGACGGAGACCTCCGGGCTGAAGAAAACCTGCGGACGCTCATGGAGGCCCGCGCAGAGGTGGGCGGCAACTTCCTGGCAGGTATCGCGTCGGATCAGGATGATCCTGACTCTGAGATCGACCAGATGGCAGAGACTCTTGCCTATGCCATCCGGCATCATTATACACAGCCGAAGAACTTCTATGGGGTCGGCGGGCTGAAGATCTTCCGCGACCTGATCTACGAGATGCAGGGCCTCATGGAAGAGGATCACCGTTTTTACAAACAGCACGGTTTTTATGATTTCCCGCAGAAGAA
>CADBNA010000029.1 GCA_902795835.1 uncultured Lachnospiraceae bacterium
GATGAAAAGACCGGCAGCGCCGCTTCTGCAAGTGTGGATGTGCTGATCGATTACTACGGCGTAGTGGAGCTGCAGGGTCTGAATGCGGAAACACCGGACTGGAAGAAACTGGGCGTTCCTCCTCTGATTTTCAGAATCGCGAATGCATGGATGAGTCCTGGACGCCTGGAAGGCTACTCTGACTGCGATTCCTTCTGGATGCGCCGAGAAATCAGTGAAATGAGCACAGAAGAGCTTGAAAGAGCAGGCGTAGGCATCTATGTCGAGGAAAATCTGAGCAGTACATCGGGCCCTGCTGTCATGATCATCCATGGAGACTGCGATATAACAGTGCCTTTACTTCAGTCAGAACGTTTCTATCAGAGAGTCCTTCAGGCAGCCGGAAATGACAAGGTCAGATTTCTTACGATACCTGGCCAGGGACACGCCGCAGACATGCTGTACGATGAACCGGTACTGGAACAGGTGGACAGGTTCATAAAGGAGCATTAACAATGTGCATTACAAAATACTGATGGAGGATACCTATAATGCTGCACGAATGCAAAATCACCGTATTGGAAACAAAGTGCTTTCCGGAGCTTCAGGAACAGTATCTTGCTGATCCTGAGTCTGGCCCATGTCCATTTTTCAAACCGGGCGATACATTCCTGCTAAAACGTACGCCTCAGCAGGACGATTTCTACCACCTGATGAACGGCAAGTTCTGCGGAGAAGCATGGGATGCCGTCAGTCGCTATGTCTATTCAGCATTGCAAGGCGGATCCATCATGAAGGGATGGACCAACGACGACCGAATGATGATCGCCTGCTGTAATGACGGCACGAGGCCGGTTATCTTTAAGATCGAGCGGATCGACATCCCGGAAAACGACGAGGAAACAAAGTGGCTGGCGAAGCAGAATTTCACGAACACAGCCGAGGATGCATATACCGGCTGAACAAAATCGGGTTCAGCTTTGGATGAAAGTCACTATAGCCGGGAATTTGTACGTAGGGTAAAAGTATAACATGAAACTACAAGAACAGCTCAGGAGATACACGCTGCTGCGTGTAGGAAATGTTATCCGCATTTTGAATAACCAGTTCGATCGTTTATTTGGAAAGAAGACATATACAGTCTGAGAGGCCAGTGATATGGTTTAAGGGGATGGCCTCGGCCATCCCCTTAAACCATGCATTTTATGTGGCTTCTCCCCTGATGATCCGAATAAGGTTCTTATCGAGCTTCATCGTCAGATTCCAGGGATTAAGTAACAGCCCCTCAACATCACCGCTTAAGGCCAGATCCAGCAGCTGATCGATGTTTGCCAGAAACGTAGACATCACCTGCGTGCTTCCTTTCATCTGCTCCTCAAAACCGGAAAATGCCGGCAGCCATTTTTTACCATTTGTCTCCATGACCTGAACCTGCAGACTGCCATCTGCTCGATAATCAACCGGAACAATGAACTGACCGCCTTCCTGCATGCGTCTACGTATGGATGTCAGCGTGATTGCCAGAAGTTCCTGAGACGGCTCTTTCTGGAGCATGGTAATATAGCTTTCTATCTTTTCATTTCCCTTCAGGCCTTCGTCCATTTTAATTTTCATCATCCGATTTACCTTTCTGTCTGTCCGGTATAGCTGTTAATTCCGCCGATACTCCTGGCGGCTTCATATCCCATCTTCGAAAGTGCCCGGGCAGCGCGTCTGCTTCTGGTGCCGCGCAGGCAGTAGATGAAGACCGCTGTCTTTTTATCAGAAATCCGTCTGACTGCCTCTTCAATCCGGTCCAACGGAATATTAATACTGCCCGGAATATGCCCGGCCGCATACTCTTCTTCAGAGCGTACATCCAGCAAAACTGCGTTCTTTTGATTCCGGAACTCCTTTACTCCTTCATTTATGTCTGCGTTTTTGAAAAGATTCAGGATACTCATAAAGAATCTCCCCATATGACGGTATAACCGAGATCAAACATCTGTATCCAGTCTATAGTACAGCATTTTGGGATACCTGGCAATGTCTGTATCGTCCAGCACTTTTGAACAAACACAAATATGGCTGCAGATGTTCCAAAGCGTAATGACAATTACATTGTCTTATAATACAATATATACATGGATGACAGAACTTATCCAGAGTTGTAATGAGTTTAGACGAAAGGAAGCAAAAGATTCCTATGGAAAACAGAAGGAAATCGGTTACCGTGTCAATCAATGTCGATACCGAATAGGGCAGAGCTGAGAATAAAGTCCATGAAAACGGTACAAACTGGATCAGCGTTGACTTTACCAAGGCAATGCGAATTGCATGGAACTGGGATGATCTGCTTCAGGATGCAACTGCTTCTGAAGCGAACCTCAACCTGGTTATGGCAGGGCTTGTACTGAGCAACGAGGTAGAACTGGCTGCCCGGAAGGGCGAAGCCGTTCTAAGGCAGCTTGGATTCGATAAAATCCAAAGCGATTATTATCGGTTGTCGACTGAGACCCGTAATGAGATCAGTAATCCGGCAAGGACGTTCGGGTATAACTTTCTGAATTATCAGATGAAGAAATAGACAAATATCTTTGTTGTTAAGATCAGTGACAAAGCGCCGGACTAGATTACAGACAAAGAGAAGGTAACTGGCGGTACTGACATGAGCAGGCATAAAACTGATGAAAGATTTTAGAAGCCAGGATATAGAAGGAGCATAACATATGGCTGCTGATTTTTTCTATCGTAATAACAACATGACTGCTCCGCTGGAGCATTTCATCCGGCAGTGTAATTCATATGAAGAGTTCGAAAACCGCTTTTCAGATGAATTCCTGAATGAGGACGCCAGAATTGGGAACTACCTTTCTGACCTGATCTATAAATACGATAAAAAAGCTTCCGTTGTTTCCTTCGAGGCACATCTGAATCATTCTTATGTAGGCAACATTATGAATGGGAAGAAAAATAATCCTTCCAGGAATGCACTGATCTGTATCTGCTTTGCACTTGGTGCCAATGAAGAAGAACTTCAGTATCTGCTGAAATATGCGGGACACGCACCTTTGTACGTTCGCAGGAAAAGAGATGTCATCATATGGTTTGGGCTTATGAAAGCTTCCTGTATACTATAAACAGTAAAGGGAATCATCCTTGACTATAAAAGATACCTCAAGTAAAGTTGGATTATTACTGAC
>CADBNA010000030.1 GCA_902795835.1 uncultured Lachnospiraceae bacterium
AGTCATTCTTCTACTGGCCACATTTTACCCGGTTATGCTGGCATGCGGCTGTTCTGTGGAAACTTCCTGTGCCGCGATCCTGGTATCTAACGCGATCTGCCGGGGTCCTGCCGATCCGATCGACCTGGCAGCCTCTAAACTGATGGGGATCGAAGTTGGCTGGCCATGGGAGGCAATCCCAGCTCATTGCACAGACTCGTCAGTATTGCATCCAGCGGTTTTGACTCCCTTCCGCACTGCGGCGGGATCACCACGGTGTACGGACTCTGTAATGAAGACATCGGAAAAGGCTATATTCACGCTTTCATAACGACTACTCTGATTCCGTTCCTTGCTGCAGTACCGGCCGCAGTAATGGCTACCGCAGGCATCCTGTAAATTTATGAGGAAAAGGCTGCCGAAAAACAGGGAATTTCCCTTCAGCCTTTATCGGATATAGGTCAGTTCCCGCAGTTTCCCGTCCTTCAATCCCAGTATGCGGCTGCATCCGGTCAGGGTCGAGTGCCTGTGAGACACCAGAATAATCGTTTTATCCGTGTATTCCTCCTGCAGTGTCTTCAGAATCAGCTTTTCATTGAAAATATCCAGGCTGCTGGTGGGCTCGTCCATGATGATGATATCCGGGTTCGTCAGCATGACACGGGCGATGCCAATCCTCTGGCGCTCGCCGCCGGAGAGCTGGTTTCCGAATTCTCCCAGACGTGTGTCATACCCGTCCGGCAGCCTCTCGATCCTCCGTCCGATGCCGGCCCGGTGCGCTGCCGTCCGAATCTCCTCTTCTGTCGCGTCCGGTTTTCCGAATCCGATGTTTCCTGCCGCTGTGTCATCGTAGATAAAGGTCTGCTGTTCCACCAGTCCGATTCTGGCCCGCAGATTTTCGAAGGAGACATACCGCATATCCGTTCCGTCCAGTGTGATCCGGCCAGAGACAGGATCCCAGAACCGCAGGAGAAGCCGGAGTATCGTTGACTTTCCGGCACCGCTCTCTCCGATGATGCCGATGGTTTCTCCTTTCCGGATCGTGAGGCTTACGCCGGAAAGCACATCCTTTTGCTGTTCCCCATACCGGAAGGTGACATCCTCCAGTCTCAGCTCCCGAATCTCCGTCACGGGGACTGCCTCCGCCGGGGGCGTGACAGCCGGCTTGTCATCCAGAATTTCAAAGAGTCTCTCCGCTGCCGCAAAAGTCTCCAGCAGGCCGGACACAACCGAGATCAGGGACTGCGTGGACGAGAAGGATGCGGAGACGATAAAGGACAGGATCACGATGGCGTTCATGTCTGCCTCTTCCGCACCGATCAGCCGGGAGGCGATGAGGACGATCAGGATCCGGGAAGTGTAGACAAAAAACTGGGGCAGCGCATTGACAATCTGTCTGTGGAAGGTCATGCCATGTGCCGTCCGGTTGATCTCACTGCTCTTCTCCCGGATCCTTTCCAGGCGACGGGGACCCTGCCGGAAGATCTGCAGATCCTTCAGACCGTACACTGTCTCGAGAATCAGGGATTTCATCTGGCCGATCCGGGTGCGGTAGGTCACGCCCAGGCCGCGGCCTGCCAGCAGGCCGATCAGGGGGATGACGACGCTGATCATCAGATAGACGGGAATCAGCGCCAGCGCCAGCGAGGCATGGATCGACGCCGCATAGACAATGGTCATCACCGGAAGCAAAATGACGGTGAACATCGGTCCGATCGTGTGGGCAAAAAATTTCTCGATCGTATCAATATCAGCGATAGCAACGGACAGCACATCTCCCCTCTCCCTGTCCACCAGGCAGGCCGGAGCCAGCTCCCTCAGCTTGTGAAACAGTCCTGTCCTCATATCGGCCAGCAGATTATACGCTTCCACGTGCGCGCTGACCCCCTCCGCATACCGCATGACAGCGATCATGACGGCGGAAAAAACAAACCAGAAGGTCCAGAGCCGGAAAGAACCGGTTTTCATCATTCCTGCCGAATACAGAATCAGGCAGGAGCCGGTCCCCATCAGCGTCATACGCGCAGTATTGCCGATGATGCTGGAGATGGTCGCCGCAAGGATCATATATTTCTGCGGTGCGGCAATCTGCAGCAGACGTCTGGCCAGCACTGTCAGTGTATATTTTCTCTTTTTCATGCCCTGACCACTCTCCTTCCCTGCTGCTCCAGTTCATTTTGCTGTTCCACCAGTGCGGCATATTTGCCGTGAAGCGCCATCAGTTCTTCATGACTGCCGCATTCCGCCACACACCCGTCATCCAGAAGGATAATGCTGTCCGCGTTCCGGATTGTGGAAAGCCGGTGAGAAATAATGATCAGCGTCCGGGTGTCTGCCAGCTGCCCGATGCACTGCCAGATCTCCTGTTCATTCTGCTCATCCACAGCTGATGTCGCCTCATCAAAAATGATGTATTCCGCTCCGGACAGGAGTGCCCTGGCAATGCCGATCTTCTGCCTCTGCCCGCCGGACAGCCGGCTGCCGGCATCTCCCACATATTCATCCAGACCGCGCTCCTGCTCTCTGGCCCAGTCCCCAAGCTTCACCTGATCCAGCACCTCCCACAGCTCCTCATCTGAGGCCTCTGCGTCAGCCAGGAGCAGATTTTCCCGGATGCTGCCGCTGAATACATACACGCTCTGCGGCACCATGATGATCTGTTTTCTCAGTTCCTGCGGATTCATTGACAGGTAATCCCTGCCGTCCAGTGTGATCCTGCCCTCTTCCGCGTCATAAAACCGAAGCAGCATATTGACAATCGTGCTCTTGCCGCAGCCGGATTCTCCCGCGATTGCCGTCACTCTTCCCCTCTTGATGTCCAGGCTTACATTGTCCAGGACGGGTACGTCTTTCCTGTAGGAAAAGACCACATTTTCAAAACGGATGCCCTCCATGTCACTGTGTCTGCCTGTGTCATCACGCACCGGCTTTGCGGTGTCTATGGCGAGAATGTCCGCCACGCTGTGCGCCGCAGCTACGCCCTGCAGGGCGTCATGCGCGATCCACTGGAGAGAGCGGATCGATCCGAAAAAGCTGTACGACAGGAGCAGGACCGTCAGTGAAGTCACCATGCTGATATGACCAGCCTGCATCTGCGCACACACGATCAGTGTGGAGACCACGATGGACAGATTGATCAGCAGTTCATTCAAGGCTGTAGAGGAAAAATTCAGGATCATCACATCTATGATGATATCCTTCAGGTGCTGCGCGATTCCGCCCAGTGTGCGCTCCCGTTCATCACCGCGGTTAAACAGTTCCGTGGTTGTCAGTCCGTTGATACTCTCCAGATAATATGCCGTGAGTCTGTTCAGCGTGTTCCAGTAATCCCCTTTCATCTTATCATTGATCACCTTGAACACATTGTTGATGGGTGTGATCACCAGTGAGGCCAGAAAGAGCATGACGGCGACAGGCACGCTTTTCGGAAGCAGGCAGAAAAACAGATAGACCGGAGCGAGGACTGAATACAGCAGGCCGGGGAGATATTTGTTATAATACACCAGCATCAGTTCCACGCCGTCTACGGCGGAATTGATGACCGGCGTAGCTCCCAGCCGGTCAATATCTCCCACATCCAGGCCCAGAACCTTTTCCAGGATCTGTTCCCGGAGAGATACCCTGGCTTTTGCCGTGCAGCGGAACTCCGCTTCGCCCACCAGCACTTCTCCGATCAGCATAATCAGCGAAGCCGTCAGGGCGCCGATGATATCAGCCCGAAGCGCCTCCGGACTGAGGGCAGAATGATACAGCTGTCCCAGAAGAGTACCCACCGATGACGCAAACATATTGATGCCTGTCAGCACAATCAGGCGCATCAGCGCAATCACAACAATCCAGAATCGAAAGCCCTTCGACATGCGTATCAGGGTGTCATTAATCAGTAACATCTGCTTCCTCCATATGAAAAAACTCCTGCATCTACAATAGCAGGAGTTCCTGAAAAAGTCGAACGAAGATTAAGCAAGATTCTCTTTCTTTTCCATCATGCCGGATCGTGTGAGTGACTCTGCACATACAGCTGAATGCTGCGCAGAAGATCCTCTGTCACCAGCGGGTTGGCGCTCCTATAGATCACATAGCTCTGCAACTGGATCTGGGGATGATCCAGGATACGGATCTCTGTCAGATTCCCGACTTCCAGCTCCTTCTGTATGTAATTCCGCACCACGAAACCGTATCCGTTTCCGGCCTTCAGGATCGGAATGACATAGCTGCCGGATCCGACAGAGAGAAATGGATCCTGTCCGTTTTCAAACAGAAAGTCATACAGCTTCCGGTCTGCCACGATCATCTGGTAATCTCTGACCAGCGGCAGACGGCGCAGCTCCTCCAGACGGATCCCATCAGGAAACGCGTCATTGCCCCGTCCGGTCGCCAGGATGATCTCATCTCTGACAAAGGGAATGCAGATACAGTTTTTTTCATGGAAAGGCCGGTAGGTAAAGCACAGATCCACCGTTCCGTCATACAGATTGTTCAGGAGGATCTGAGAGTGGTCTGTCGTAATGCTGATCTTTACGGCGCTGTTTTCCTGCAGATACCGGTTCAGCCAGGCAGTCATATGCCCCGCCATCAGCGAGACCACCGCCCCGATACGAAGAGAAATGCCCAGACTGCGGACAGCCCTGATGTCATCCAGACAGGCCTCCTCCGCAGCCAGAGCAGACTTCGCATACTGCAGGTAAATCTCCCCGGCCGGCGTCAGCTTCACTGCCTTCTTGTTCCGGATCACCAGCTCGCAGTCCAGCTCGTCTTCCAGCTGCATGATCTGTTTGTTGACCGTCGAAGGGACGACCATCATCTGCTGGGCAGCCTTCGTGTAGCTCCCCAGATCCGCCAGCATTACGAACGTGCGAAGTTTGTCATTCAGCATGTTGTGACTTCTCCTGAAACAGATGACAGGCCGTCAGGTGCTCCGCATTTCCGTGCAGGGGCTGCAGCTCCGGCCTGACTGTGCGGCATCTTTCCGAGCAGTGCGGACAGCGGGACGCAAAGACACAGCCTTCCGTGCCCGCTGCAGCCGAATTGCCGTATTCCATATCCGGCAGGACCTCCATCTGTCTGTCCTGAGAATCATAGATGGAGAACACTGATCCCAGAAGAAAACGGGTGTAGGGGTGTACACTTTCCCTGACCAGCAGGGCACTGGGCAGAAGCTCCACAACTCTGCCCCTGTACATGATCATGACTCTCTCACTGACTTCCTTCACGATTGCCAGATCATGCGTGATGAACAGGATGGCGATGCCGTGCTCCTCACGGAGAGAACGGATCAGATCCAGTACCTCACTCTGGATAGACACGTCCAGCGCGCTGGTGGCTTCGTCACAGATGATCAGCTTCGGCAGCGGCGCCATGGCTCTGGCGATCACGATCCTCTGCAGTTCTCCTCCTGATACTTCATGCGGATATTTGGACCTGTAGCTCCTGTCCAGGTGTACCATCTCCAGAAGACGGTCTATTTCCCCGCTCACCTGATCCGGCGGCACGATCCCGAAATTCACCAGAGGAACCCTCAGGAACTCTTCGATCCTCATGCGGGGGCTGATCGCCGCAGATGGCTGCTGAAAGACCATCTGGATCTCTCTTCGCTGCCGCCGGAGCTCCTGGCCTTTCAGATGGGTGATGTTTTTTCCCTCAAAGTAAAGGTCGCCTCCTGAAATACTTTCCATGCGGGTCAGCAGCTTTGCCAGCGTGCTCTTCCCGCAGCCGCTTTCCCCCACTACTGCCAGACTGCCTCCTTTTTCAAGGGAAAAGCTGACGTCCGATACGGCGTGGAGGGACGAGTTGTCCTTCAGCCGGTATTCTTTTTTGATTCCTTTTGCCTCCAGCAGTGCTTCCATCTGCGAACTCCTCCCGGGCAGGTCATTCTTGTTCTGCACCCTGCATGGTTCTCAAAGCCTCTGCCTGCTTTTCTCTCAGGACAGATGTCTCCTGTATTTAAGTCTCATGCAGTTCTTCCAGCGCCGGCACCGCGGAGAGCAGCCTTCTGGTGTACGCCGCAGCCGGGTGAAAGATGATCTGGTCCCTTGTCCCCTCTTCCGCTATTTTCCCGTGTTCCATGACCACGATCCGGTCCGCCACATAGGAGGCCACGCCCATATTGTGGGTAACAAAAATAATAGCCGCCCCCAGTCTGTCCCGTATGTCGCGGATCTGCCGGACGACCTGTGCCTGCACTGTGACATCCAGTGCGCTTGTGGGCTCGTCCGCCAGAATCAGATCCGGGTTCAGGAACATGGACATGGCGATGGAGACTCTCTGCAGCATACCGCCGGAAAGTTCAAACGGATAGGATTCCAGGACGCGCTCCGCATCCGTCAGCTGCACTGCTTTCAGCAGAGGAACGATCTGTGCCTTTACTTCTGTTTTGTCCCGGCGGCCGTGTGCGGCTGCGTATTCCCAGATCTGCTTTATGATCTTCCTGTTCGGATTCAGAGAGATGTCCGTATTCTGAAAGATCATGGTGATTTCCTCGCCCCTGACCCGGTTCCAGTCTGCCTCTGTCCAGGCGAGCATGTTGCTGTCCTTGAACATCATCTGTCCGCTGATCTCGAATTCCCCGTCCAGGAACATGCCGATAACACATTTGAGCAGCGTCGATTTTCCGCTGCCGCTGCCGCCGACGACCGCCACAATCTCTCCCCTGCCGATGGAAAAATCAATTTGAGACAATGCTTCCTGTCCGCCGCCGTAGCGGACGGACAGGTCATGAATTATTAAAAGCTGATTATTCAACAATATCAATGTCCTTATCCAAGAAATAGAAATTGACGGGATAATGCTTGATGCCTGTGATATTGCTGCCTGTAACGATGTTGTAGTCCGGATAGCACAGGAACAGGTAGCCGCAGTCCTCCAGGACCAGCTTCTGCGCCTCTGTGGCGATCTCGATCCTCTTCTCACGGTCAAACTCTGTCTTCAGGGACTCTACCAGCGCGTCGAACTCCTCATTGTGATAGTGTCCGATATTGTTGGAACCTTCTGAAGAGAAGTACAGATCCAGGAAGTTCTGCGGATCGTTGGTGTTGCCGGCAAATACATGCTTGAACATCAGGTTGTAGCTCTCCTGCACGTCAGTCTGACTCAGCAGTTCGGAGACCATCAGCGTGATTTCGATGCCAACTTCTTTCATCTGCGCGGACATCGCCTCGCCGACAGTCTTGTTCAGGGCAGAGTCTTCTCCTCCCACGACTGCCAGCTCCAGAGAAATGTTCTTGCCGTTCATCTCACGGATGCCGTCGCCGTCTGTGTCGGTGTAACCGGCTTCGTCCAGGATCTGGGCGGCCTTCTCCGGGTCATAGGTGTACGCATAGTCTGCCAGATCATCATTGCCGAATCCCAGCGTCGGGCTGAACAGGCTCGTAGCCGCCTGGCCACCCAGGAACTGCATAGAATACAGCTCTCTGTCAATGCCGTAGGCGATAGCCAGTCTGACAGCTTTGTCCTGCAGAAATTCATTTTCCAGGTTCATGTAGCAAAAATCTGTCTTCAGACCCGGACGGGACAGAATCGTATAATCTGCGTTGTCGACAAACGGTCCGAGGTCAACGGTGGCGATCTCCTGCGCGACCTGGATCTCTCCGGACTGCAGGGCCATGACACGGGAGCCGGAGTCCAGAATGAACGGGAAGTTGATCGCGTCCACATTGGCCGCGCCGTCACGGTAGCCATCATACTTCACCACGCGGATATTGGAAGAAGGCACGAATTCATCCACCATGAAGGGACCGGTGGCGATCGGCTTGTTCGCGTAATCGGAGGTATCCACGGATGTATCCACGATCGTGAAGACAGGCTCGCACATATAGCCGAGGAAAGCGCCATAGGAATCCTTAGTCCTGACCGTCAGCTCCAGCCCGTCCGCGCTCATGCTGTCGATATTGGAAATGGAGGCGGCGCGCTCATTGTTGTCGATCGATCTCTGCAGAGAATTCATGACAGCTTCCGCGTCGCAGACGTTGCCGTTGTGGAATGTGACGCCGTCGCGGATTACGAATTTCCAGGTGGTGTCATCCACCTGCTCCACGGACTCGGCTACCCACGGAACTGTCTCCATATTTTCATCGATTTTCATCAGAGTCTCGCCAACGCCGATTCTGGTCAGGCACCAGCCAAAGTATCCGTTCGTCGGCTCCAGGTCAGAGGGATAGGAATAGATGGCAGCGGACAGCTCCTTCGTCTCCTCTGCCATCACCGGCGCGGCAAAGCCGCCCAGCGCAGAGAGGGCCAGCGATGCAGCCATCACTGCAGATACTATTTTTTTCTTCATACAATAATCTCCTTTTTTGCTTACACATTAAACAGTTTCTCAGGCATCTGGTATCTCAGAACACGATCAGTTTCTCTGTCGTGAATCCTGACTTTTTCTGGCCGCCCTGGCAGCCCTGCGGATCCTGCGCCTTCTGCCGGCTCTGTCATTGTCATATCTGGGGTCCATCACATCCCGGAAGCCGTCTCCCAGGAGATTGAAAATGACGACGGTGATAAACATGGCGATGGACGGATAGATTGTCATCCAGGGTGCTTCCTGGATATACCTCTTGCCCTCGCTCAGCATATACCCCCATTCCGGCGTGGGCGGCTGCGCGGACAGTCCCAGATAGGAAAAGCTCGCCAGCGCCAGCATGACTGTGCTGATATCCAGTGCTGCCAGCACCAGAATATCCGGCAGGATATTCGGCAGGATGTATCTTGTGAGCAGCCGGAAGGTACTCTCCCCTCCCATGACAGCCTCCTCTACATACTCAGCCTTCCGTATGCCCGCCACGCGGTTCCGCACCATTCTGGCACAGCGGGTCCACCAGAGTACAGAGATCGAGATGATCAGATTTATGATGCCCGGACCCATGACCGTAATGATCGCGATGGCAAACACCTGCACCGGCAGGCTGAGAACCATATCTGTCAGGCGCATCGGCAGCATATCGACAATTCCGCCGGAATAACCGGCGATCATACCGATCGCTGTGCCGATCAGCATGGTCAGGATCACCATCACAAACGTATAGACCAGAGAATAGCGGGAGCCCACCAGAATCCGGCTGAACAGGTCACGGCCGATATTATCGGTACCCGCGATATGACCGTTCCCGGGCGGCTGGCTCATATTGTAGAAGTCCTGCTGATAGATATCGAAGGGAACGATTTTCTCCGAGAGAAGCGCAATGATCATAAACACCGCGGCGAGCACCAGTGCGATCATGAATTTTTTATTTCCGACTGCTTTTTTCCAGAAATTCTTCATGCCACACTCCTCGAACGCTCACTGGGATTCATCAGGTAGACGATGATATCCGCCGTCAGATTAATCAGGATAAACACAACCGACACCAGAAGCACATATGCCTGAATGACCGGATAGTCCTTGTAGCTGATCGCTTCCAGGGCAAAACGGCCGACGCCGGGATAGCTGAAAATCAGCTCGATAATCGCAGTTCCGGACAGCAGACTGCCTGCCGTAATTCCCAGCAGCGTGATCACGCTGGTCATGGAATTCGGCAGCACGTTGTGCAGCATGATGATCTTCCGGGGCACCCCCCGCACCTTGAGGCCGATGACATATGGCTTGTTCATCTCCTCCAGCAGAGAGGCCCGGATCTGCCGGGTATAATTGCCCACCATGTGCATGGACATGGCCAGCAGAGGCATGAGCATGCCGGTGGGATTGATGGCCGACACGATCGGCAGGAGGCCGGCGCGCACAGCCAGAAAATAGATCAGCAGCAGCGCCAGCACAAAGTTCGGTATGGAAATCATAATGAAGGAAAAAATCTGAATTGCCAGATCCGGAATCCTGTTGTGGAAAATTGCCGAGAGTATTCCCAGGGGAAGAGACAGCAGGACCACAATCGCAAAGGCGCAGGAAGCCAGCAGAAGCGTATACCTGAATTTGGCCCACACGTCGTCGACTACCGCGTGACCGTTTTTAAAAGAAGTGCCGAAATCACCGTGCAGAATATTCCCGAGCCACCGGGTGTACTGCACGAAAAACGGATCATTCAGTCCCATCTCCTCCCGCATGGCTTCGATTACTTCCTCGCTGACAGAGTCTCCCTGTTTGAGAACGAGCATATCCGCCGCGTCCGACGGGGACAGGTACATCAGGAGAAATGTAATAAAAGATACACAGAGCAGGACAAGCACAAACTGCAGCAGGCGGGACAGGATTTTTCTTAACAAGACAGTCATCCTTTCATGCAAAACGGATCACAGGATCTGAATATATTCCTGATAATTATTCTTATTATAATTGCCGGTTCGAACTTTTATAAGCCTCCCCGGGGGGATATTTCCGCATAAAAAAATCTGCCCGGAGGCAGACAAAAAAACCCTGTTTGGAAGATGTCTGCTTTCTTCGGAAGCAAATATCTTCATCAGGCAGGCAGGAGACCTGGCTTCAGGCACGTGATACACGCACCTGTCACAGTAACCGGATTGCTCAGGACTTACACCTGATTCACCTGTGAGTTATCATCCCTTATCTGGGATTTAATATCCCTGACTGACATCAGACAAAGAGAATTGTATCATAGGTATTTTATCTTTGACAAACGATAAAAGAGCAAGAGATTCTTTCCGAAATGGAAACAGGTGACAGGGAGGTGACACGCGTGACGGGGGACGGTTCTTTGTCACATTTGACAGCTGTCAGCAAATTCAAGTCCGGCTCTGGCAGAGGAGCCGGCTCTCCCACAGGGATAGCGTGAGGAATCCTTCACCAACGCCGACAAAAAGTGACAAAGAACCGTCCCCTGTCACTCCTGCCTCCAGGTTTTCACCTAAAGGCGTTCTTTTTCATAGGACTTTTTTCACAGCACTTCACCTTTAACTCATCTTGCGGAATTGGACGCAGATAAGATACAGAAACAAGTGACTTTGGGTTAACCGCGGATTCGCTTGTTCTCGGGATCGTAGAACATACGCTCAGTGATGACTGCATCCACATCACCAATCCTGGCAGCGGAGCCAACATTGGCCTTGTCCAGCTCGACCAGAGCGTAGCCAATGTTCTTCTCAACGGTGTACCCGTAGGTGAACATGGTAACCTTACCGGCAGCCACACCATTGACCACTATATCAGAGCCCACAGCGACTTCCGCAGCGTCATCTTCCACGGTAAAGCCCAGCAGAGCACGCTTTACACCCTCATCTTTGATCTTCACCGTAGCAGCCTTGCCGATGAATTCCTTGTTCAGATCCAAAGTCCAGCCAAAGCCGTCTTCCAGAGGATTGGTGCCGGCCAGATCACTCATCAGGACGAATCCCTTCTCACGGGGCAATGATGTAATGGGGTCAGGCACCCAGGCCCCGGGGCATGGCAGCAGAAGTTTCACAGGCAGGTAAAACGGGGGGAAAAAGGCATCACGATCCTTGCCCCGGTTCCGGTGAAAGACAA
>CADBNA010000031.1 GCA_902795835.1 uncultured Lachnospiraceae bacterium
AGATCGACATTTCTGTTGTCCGGGAATGTTCAGAAGAAACAGATATAAAGAGGGACAGACAATGGCTAACAAAGAAGTTTCCAGCGCAAAATCAGGAAATAAATGGTTTCCGAGACTGATGATGTCACCGACTATTCTGGTGCTTCTCATCATGACAGCATATCCGCTGGTGTTCACGGTGTTCTACAGCTTTACAGATTACAATTATCTGAAAGGCACCTACAAGATCACCGGACTCAAGAACTATATCAAGCTGTTCGGCAACCACTATTTCCAGATCGCTGTTGTCAATACGATCAAGTTTACGATTCTGGCAGTGCTGTTTGAGATGGTGATCGGCCTTCTGATCGCCGTATTCATCCGTTCCCTTTCCAAGGGACAGAAGGTGATGCGTACGCTCCTGCTGCTGCCGTACCTGCTGCCGACCGTTACGGTGGCACTGGCATGGAAGATGATGCTTTCTTCCAACTACGGTATTGTCAATCAGGTACTCACGTTCTTCCACCTGCCGGTTCACAACTGGTTTATGGAGACCGGGACGGCGTTCAATACGATCCTGCTGATCGACGTGTGGCAGAACGTGCCCTTCGTATTCCTGCTGCTGTACGCGGTCCTGCAGACTGTGTCACAGGACCAGTATGAAGCCGCGAAGATCGACGGCGCGAGCGGATGGCAGACCTTCTGGCACATCACGATCCCGAATATCCGCGGCGGCATTATCCTGTGCGGACTGCTGCGTACGATCGACACCTTCCGACTGTTCGACAAGGTCAACATCCTGACCGGCGGCGGCCCGGCCGGAACAACGTCGACCATCACACAGTATCTGTATACCTACGGCATCAAGAACCTGAAGTTCGGCTACGGCTCTGCGGGAGCTATTGTCATGACCCTTCTCGTCCTCCTGCTTTCCAGCGTATACATCAAGAACGCAATTAAGTAAGCGAAAAGAGATTTATAAATGGATGGAATGAAACTGACATTCGCAAACGTAGGATACGGAGAAGCCATCCTCATTCAGGTGCCGGACGCCCGCTGCGCAGACGGGATGTTTACCATGCTGATCGACGGCGGCAGCGGCGAAGAAGAGGAATTTGCCGGAAACAGGTCCGGGAGAAGGCCGCTGATCGACTTTATCCGGGAACAGCATATCGGATACCTGGATCTCCTGGTAAACACGCACATCCACGAGGATCACACCTGCGGACTGCTGCCGGTTGCCAAAACCTGCAGTATCGCCCGGTTCTGGCAGACACTGCCGGCGGATTATTACCGGACGATGAGAGAGCTGGATGCCAACGGAGCCGATACTCCGTCAGGGAGAAAGTTCCTGCAGTCCATCAACGACTACCGGACGATGTGCGGGATACTCGAGGAAAAAGGGTGTGAAATTCTTCAGAAAAAGGCCGCAGAGGAGATCGCCGAGCCGGCAAAAGGGCTGAAGATCCGGATCCTGGCGCCGACAGAGCCCGGGGAGGAGTTCCTGCAGGAACTGATGGATGACATACAGAAGGCGGATACGGAAGAGACCCTCCGCGAAGCCAGAAACCGCGCCGACGCGGCCATGAACAACCTGTCCCTGATCCTCCTGCTGGAGTACGGCGGCAGACGAATCCTGCTGCCGGGAGACACGAACATGGACGGGTACGGCGAAATCACAGCCGACATCCGGGCCGATCTCTTCAAAGTCGGACACCACGGCCAGAAAGACGGCATCAGCCGCGAACTCTTCCGGAGAATACACCCGTCCCGCGTCGTGTGCTGCGCCTCCAGCGACCGCAGATACGAGAGCGCCGCACCGCAGATCCTGCAGATGATGCAGGAAGAAGGTGCACAGCTGTACTTCTCCGACTGCCCGCAGGTACCGCCGTGGACAGACGGCGTGCCGACACCGCACCAGACGCTGACATTTATGATATCTCCGGAGGGAGAGATCGAAGCAGAATACAAGTGACCTCAAGGGGACGGTTCCTCGGCGCTCATGAGCTCATTGAGCTCATGAGCGCCGAGGAACCGTCCCAATAACGTTTAGTTAAGAAATCTGTCCTCTGTTTAACGGTTTAAAAGTAAAAGATTTTATACAAAAACACTTGACATATAGCCATTTTTGTGCGGGCGCACTGTTAATGCTCTTAAAGCATTAACAGTGCGCCCCTTTGAACTAAGTGTAACCACCACATCACTTCTTAGTTCAAAGGAGGCACACATGTTAACACCCTCAATTATCAAATCTCGTCTTATGGATATTATCGATGATCTCGAAAAAAACATCCATCTCTTTGTTAAGTCCCCAGGCAAAAACCTGACCAGACACAGATCCCTTCCTTTCAAAGACTGTATTAAGCTTCTTCTCTCTTTTGAAAATCATACACTTCAGAAGGAAATAGACCATTTCTTTAAGTATACCGGTAATACTCTGCCTTCCTCCTCTGCTTTTGTCCAACAGAGAAATAAATTCAACGAGAAGCTTCTCCCGCATCTTTTTTATGCGTTTAACAAGGCCATTCCTTTCTCGTCAGTTCGCAACGGCCTGCACCTGCTTGCCTGCGACGGATCGGACATTAACCTCCCAAAGCTGGCAAACGATACCATTTATCTTGTGAAATACAAGAAAAACAGCAGAATCAAAGGGTATTGGCAGATGCACATCAATACACTCTTTAACATTGTGGAACAACGTTTTGTCGATGCCGTTCTGCAGCCGCGTCCTGAAATGAGCGAGTCTGCTGCCCTCTGTGAAATGGTCGACCGATATCCCTCAGACCATAAAGCCTTATTCACAGCTGACCGCGGTTATCCAAGCTTCAATCTTTTTGCCCATATAATTGAGCATCATCATTATTTCCTGATGCGTACCTGTAATATCTATGCTCCTAATTCTTTCCTTAAGCATCTCGATCTCCCGAAAAGCGGCGAGTTCGACAGGGAAATAAGTATCACTCTGACACGTTCCAGGAAAAAAATGTACTCCGCACATCCGGAAAAATATCGCTGTCTCCATTCTGGAAAGCGATTTGATTATATACCGGAGCATAACACGGAAGCAACTTATACTCTCGCTTTCAGGGTCGTTGCTGTTGAAATATCCAAAGGAAATATGGAGTTCCTTCTTACGAACCTTCCGTATGAAGAATATCCTGTCTCCGAGTTAAAAAAACTGTATGGTATGAGATGGAACGTTGAACTGGCTTACAGATCCCTCAAATACGCACTGTCGCTGTCCACTCTGCATTCCGTAAAAAGAGAATTAATTATACAGGAAGTATATGCAAAACTGACCATGTACAACTTTACGTCTCTTCTTGCCCGTACAGCCGAAAAGAAACTGCCTTCCCAAAAAAGGAAGCACAAGTGGGACTACAAGGTTTCCTTTAGCAATGCGGCATCTGTCGCACAGCACCTTTTGAATACACATGTAAATAATAAAACAATTCTGAAGCTGCTGCTAAGGGCTCCAAGTGCAGTTCATCCGGGAAAACAAAACCCAAGAGTGATGCAAACACAATCTGTAAGGCCTCTTAACAACAGAGGATAATAATCAGTCAACCAATACCTCTGAGAAGGCAGACGAAAGTCTGTCCATTTGTGCTGCAATGAATTATAATGAGCATAAGCTGATAGGTAAGGGGGATCTGTGTATTATCCGAAAGAATCCTTGCCAGCTATAAGGCTTACAACTGAAATCATCGTTAACTAAACGTTATTGGGACGGTTCCTTTGCGTCATGAATCAAAAGGGACGGTTCCTCTGAATCACCCTCCCTCTTTCTTTTTCCTGCCCAATTTCCGATGTTTCCCAGCGGCTTTGGGCCATATTCCTGCTATCCTGGGCCTGTGGCCCAGATTTTCCTGTTTCCAGCCCAACTTTCACTTCTTCCCAGCGGCTTTGGGCTATATTCCTGCTTTCCTGGGCCTGTGGCCCAGGTTTTCCTGTTTCCAGCCCAACTTTCGCTGCTTCCCAGTGGCTTTGGGCCATATTCCTGATTTCCTGGGCTTGTGGCCCAGATTTTCCTGTTTCCAGCCCAACTTTCTCTGTTTCTTCGCGATTTTAGTATTTCCAGACCCGTAAGCGGATTTTTCTAGGTTATTATTTAGAAAGCATCAAAGTTATTCTTTAGAAAGCATCAAAGTAATTCTTTAGAAAGCATCAAATCATCAAATTTGGAGACATATTTCTTATCTAAACGTTATTGAGACGGTTCTCATTGACTCCCTGGACTTTCTGCAAAAAAGAAAAAGCGAAAGCCAATAAACCGGCTTTCGCTTTCCTTAATCACGTGCAGTAGAGGATTCGAACCCCCGACCTTTTGGTCCGTAGCCAAACGCTCTATCCAGCTGAGCTAACTGCACATCCGCTGATCAAATCAGCAAGATGTATCATACTATCAACTGCGCACGTTGTCAAGCCCCTTTGCGTTTTTTATCACTAAATCCCTGCCTCCGCCCCGGCGTCCCCCTCAATCCCCAAAAAACAAAAAAACATTACCGCTTCCTCCGCGAACATGATACAATCATTAAATAAGGCTTCTCGTAGCACAAAACCGGAAACCAAGCGAGGCATTTCAATATGGATGAACAGAATAAGATCTTCAGAGAAAAATCACTGGAACAGCTCTCCTCTCCGGAAGAGCTGACCAGCTATCTGCGCGTAGCCGGCACCGGCGTATGGTTTGTCCTGGTGGGCATCATCGTACTCATAGCCGGTCTGATCGTCTGGGGCATCTTCGGCAAACTCTACACGACAGTGACCGTGCCGGCCGAAGTAACGGACGGACAGGCAAGCTGCTATATTCTGACAGACGACATCACTCTCGACGGCGGCACAGTCGACATAAGGATCGGCGACCAGCACATGGTGGCCGAAGCAGACCAGGCGGAAACCAGTACGCTGGATTCCTCAGCGGATGCCTCGCTGTATGCTTCGGGATACCTGAGCCCCGGGAAAAATGTCGTGGTGCTCACCTGTCCCACTACCCTGGAAAACGGAACGTATAATGCCATTGTAACGACAGAGACACTGAATCCGATATCACTGCTGTTTGCAAAAAGCTGACGGGGGACTGCATGGAAGCAAACGATAAAAAAATCAAAAAACCGATCAGCGGAGGCAGCGGCAAAGTTGCAAAAGTACCCGTAATCATGCAGCTGGAAGCGCTGGAATGCGGAGCCGCCTGCCTGACGATGATTCTGGCATATTACAGAAAATGGGTGCCGCTGGAGCAGGTCCGCACCGACTGCGGCGTATCCAGAGACGGCTCAAACGCCAAGAACATCCTGCTGGCCGCCCGTTCCTACGGCCTTACGGCAGACGCCTACCGCGCCGAGCCGGAAGATCTGAAAAAATCCGGCACTTTTCCCTGTATCGTTCACTGGGAATTCAATCACTTCGTCGTTGTAGACGGGTTCCGCGGCGGCAAGGTCTATCTGAATGATCCCGCCAAAGGCAAGATCACCGTTACCGAAGAGCATTTCGACAAATCCTTCACAGGCGTTTTTATCCTGATGGAGCCGAACGAGAAGTTTGTTCCGTCCGGCGAAAAAAGAAGCACGGTGGACTTTGCCAGAAAACGTCTGCGTGGTGCGAGGTCTGCCATGATCTATGTCCTGCTGGTCTCCGTGATCAGCGCCGGCTTCGGCCTGATCAATCCGGCCATGAGCCAGATTTTCATAGACAGGCTGATGTCGGGGCGGGATCCGGCCTGGGTGATGCCATTCCTGATTCTGATGTGTGTGCTGGCGGCCATTCAGCTGACCGTCTCCTGGATCAAGGCCATCTATTCCCTGCGAATACAGGCCAAAATGGCCATTATCGGCAGCATGAGCTTTATGTGGAAGCTGATGCGTCTGCCGATGGAATTCTTTTCCCAGCGCATGGTCGGTGACCTCCTGATGCGTCAGGTCACGAATTCCACCATCGCCGGAACACTGGTAAATACCTTTGCTCCCCTTTTGCTGAATACGATCATGATGGTCGTTTATCTGACGGTCATGATCCATCAGAGCCTGATCCTGACGCTGGTCGGCATCATCAGTATGGTGATCAACCTGCTGAATTCCTTTGCCATTTCCAAAAAGCGCGTCAACATCACACGTGTGCAGCAGAGAGACGCCGGCAAGCTCTCCGGCACGACACTCAAGGGCATCAGCATGATCGAGACGATCAAGGCCAGCGGATCCGAGAACGGCTATTTCCGCAGCTGGGCCGCGCTGCAGGCATCGGTAAACGAGCAGCAGGTCAAATATGAGCGTCTGAAAGTGACCTTCGGCCTGATTCCTACCATATCGACAGAAATCGCCAATACGCTGGTCATGATCCTCGGCGTATACCTGACCATCCACGGGCATTTTTCCGTTGGTATGATCCTCTCCTTCCAGACCTATCTGTATTCCTTCATGGGGCCTGTGTCATCACTGATTTCCGCCGGCCAGACCATCCAGGAAATGCGCACGGATATGGAGCGTATCGAAGATGTTATGGAATATCCCGACTCGCCGACGGTCGTTGACGCCCCTGCCCGGGATGACGTCGAATACCAAAAGCTCTCCGGAACGGTTGAACTGCGGAATGTCACCTTCGGCTATGCGCGGCTGAGCCCGCCGCTGATCGAGAATTTCAGCATGACCTTGAAGCCCGGCAGCAAGGTGGCCTTTGTCGGCGCCTCCGGCTGCGGAAAATCCACACTCGCAAAGCTGATCTCCGGCCTGTATCAGCCGTGGAGCGGCGACATACTCTTCGATGGAAAGCATATTTCCGAGATAGACCGGAGCGTCTTTACCAGTTCGCTGGCAGTCGTTGACCAGGACATCGTGCTGTTTGAAGATACCATATCCAACAACATCCGCATGTGGGACTCCACGATCGAGGACTTTGAGATCATCATGGCGGCCAGGGATGCGCAGATCCATGACGACATCATGGAACGAGAAGGCGGCTATGAGAGCATCATGACCGAGAACGGGTCCGATTTGTCCGGAGGACAGCGCCAGAGGCTGGAGCTGGCCAGGGTCCTGGCGCAGGATCCGACCATCCTGATCCTGGATGAAGCCACATCGGCCCTGGACGCCAAGACCGAATACAACGTGATCCAGTCCATCACAAACAGGGGAATCACCTGCATAGTAGTTGCCCACAGACTCTCGACCATCCGCGACTGTGATGAGATCATCGTCCTGAACAACGGAAAAGTGGCCGAGCGCGGCACACATGAAGA
>CADBNA010000032.1 GCA_902795835.1 uncultured Lachnospiraceae bacterium
GGACCGGAGCATGCGATTGTCCGGGTAACCGGCATCAGCAGCGAAATGGACTTTTTTAATCAGAATTACGAGAACACAAATCAGATATCCGGCCTGGCAGTGGCGGAGAATGACGAGTCTCTTTTTGTGCTCACGGAGTACCGGGTTGTGGAAAATGTGGAGCGCATTATGGTTACGTTCTATGATGGGACAATGGCAGATGCCAATTTCCAGAAACGGGATCCCAACACCGGGCTGGCAATTCTGAAAGTGATGCTGGACAGCCTGCCTGAAGCGACCAGAAAGAATCTCCGGACAGCCCCCCTGGGCAATTCGAATACGGCATCAAGGGGAGAACCGGTCCTTGCCCTGGGAAGCCCCCTCGGATATCCTGACTCTGTGGCATACGGCGTCCTGACATCCGTTACGAATATCGTATCCGGCATCGACGCCCAGTACCAGCTCCTTACGACAGATATAGAGGGCAGCGGCATCGGCAGCGGCATACTGGTAAATCTGGACGGACGCGTGATCGGCATCATTGCCCAGCAGTACAGTGCAGCCGACAATCATACGGTCACGGCCCTGGCTATCTCTCAGCTGAAGCCCCTGATCGAGAAACTGTCCAACAATGAGACTCTCGTGTGGCTGGGCGTTACGGGCCAGTCCGTGACACAGGAACTGGCAGACCGGACGGGAATTCCCAAAGGGGTGCTGGTAACCTCCGTGGAGCAGGACTCTCCGGCCATGCTGGCTGGGATCAAGGAGTATGACGTCGTAACCAGGATCAATAACACAGCCGTTACCGGTGTACAGGAATACCAGAGAATCGTGTCTGCCCTGAAACCGGAGGAGCCTGTTGAGATCACGGCTATGCGAAAAGGGGCTGAGGGATACAGCGAGATCAGTTTTTCGGCAGAATGCGGCAGCCGCTAGAAAGGAAACGGAATGTTGTTTATTCAGGAACTGCATGAAGGGATGAAAATTGCAGGCATCTACCTGTGCAAGTCTAAAAACCCGGCGGTTACCAGAAACGGAAAAAACTATGAAAATGTCGTTCTCATGGACCGGACGGGAACCGTAGACGCGAAGATCTGGGAACCGGATTCTGCGGCAATCGATGAGTTCGACGCACTGGATTACGTAGATATCATCGGCGATGTCACAAAATACAACGGAAATATACAGGTCTCCCTGAAACGCGTCCGGAAGGCAGGAGAGGGAGAATACGATCCGAAGGATTATCTTCCGGTTTCCGATAAGAATCCGGATGAGATGTTCCGGGCGCTTCTGACTTATGTGGACAAGGTGGAGAATCCGTATCTGCACACGCTGCTGGACAGATTTTTCCGGGAGGACGGAGGCCTGACAGAGAGGTTTAAAACCGCTTCCGCTGCCAGGACCATTCATCACAGTTTTGTGGGAGGACTTCTGCAGCACACGCTGTACGTGACAAACCTCTGCTATTTTTTCAGCCGGTATTATCCCATGCTGAACAGGGACCTGCTGCTGACGGCAGCCATGCTTCATGATATCGGGAAGATCCGGGAGATCTCCGCATTTCCGGAATGCGACTATACCGATGACGGACAGCTCCTCGGGCACATTATGATCGGTGCGGAGATGATCCACGATGAGGCGGGCAGAATAGAGGGATTTCCGGCCAGACTGGAATCTGATCTGAAGCACTGCATTCTTGCCCATCACGGAGAATATGAGTACGGTTCTCCGAAAAGACCCGCCCTGGCGGAGGCGCTGGCCCTGAATCTGGCTGACAATGCCGACGCAAAGCTGGAGAGTATGACAGAGCTTTTGCGGGCCAATGCACAGAAGAGGTCTGATGAATGGTTCGGGTTCAGCAAAATATTTGATTCCAACATCAGAAAAACAGGAGATATCGATGCGCTGTGAATAACAGCGCATTTCCTGACTTACAGACGAAAAAGGCAGTCATCTGCAGACAAAGGCGGGAAGGAAAGACAGAGTGAAAGAGAAACAGATGCAGAAAGATAGGCCGGACCGGGAGAGGCACAGGGACCGGGAGAGGCATATATGGAAGAAAAATGACACGGCTGTGATCCGCATAGAGGATATCGCCGGTGACGGAGAAGGAATCGGCCATGCTGACGGCTATGCTGTATTTGTAAAGGATACGGTTCCCGGTGATCTGGCGGAGATACGGATCGTAAAAGCAGGAAAACAATTCGGTTACGGCAGGCTTATGCGCCTTCTGGAGCCGTCAGATTGCCGGACGGCGGCTGCCTGTCCCGCTGCCGGCCGGTGCGGCGGCTGCCAGCTGCAGATGATGCGGTATGAGGAACAGCTCCGATGGAAGGAGAGGAAAGTCCGCGGCGATCTGGAGAGGATTGGCGGACTCCGGCCCCGGACTGACGGGACGGATGGGCTGTTCCCGGAACCTGTTTCCGGAATGGAAGATCCTTTCCGTTATCGCAATAAAGCCCTGTTTCCGGTGGGCACAGGCAGGGACGGATCTGTGACGGCCGGATTCTATGCCGGCCGCACACATGTGATCGTTCCATGTGAGGACTGCCTTCTCGGGGCAAAAGAGAACAGCCGCCTGCTGAAAGCTGTGACGGACTGGGCGGAGACCTGCCATGTCAGACCCTATGATGAGACCACGGGAAAAGGCCTTGTCCGCCATGTGCTGATCCGCAAAGGCTTCCGGACGGGAAAATTTCACGTGTGCCTGGTCATAAACGGGAAAAAAGTTCCGGAAGCAGAGACGCTGATTCAGAACCTGAGACAGGCTGCGCCGGGTGCGCTCTGCGGAATCAGCTTCAGCAGAAACACCGCCCGCGGCAATGCGGTAATGGGTGAGCGGGCAGAGGCGATATGGGGATCGGCTTATCTGACGGATACGCTTCGCTCGGACAGGTATGATATCTCTGTCACGTATCAGATCTCACCCAATTCTTTCTACCAGGTCAATCCGGTAATGACAGAGCGGATGTATGAAAAGGTACTTGCGTACGCGGATCCGGACGGATCAGAAACAGTCGCGGATCTGTATTGCGGGATCGGGACGATCTCCCTGTTCCTGGCCGGAAGGGTGCGGCGCGTATATGGCGTCGAAATAATTCCCGAGGCTGTCAGAGACGCCAGAGAAAATGCGAAGATCAACGGGATCTCCAATGCGGAATTCTTTGTCGGGAAAGCGGAAGAGGTCATGCCCCGCCTGCACAGCGAGGGGGCAGAGGCAGATATTGTAATTGTCGACCCGCCCAGAAAAGGATGTGACGGGAAACTGCTGGAGACAATAGCGGACATGAATCCGAAGAAACTGATCTATGTCAGCTGCAACCCGGCGACTCTTGCCAGGGATCTTCGCTGGCTCAGCGAACATGGTTTTCGCCTTGACAGGTATCAGGCATTTGACCAGTTTCCGATGACCGTACATGTTGAGACTGTTTGCCTCTTGCGCAACAATAATACAAAGCCGAATGACTGTGTCGGGATTGGCGCGGATGGTGGGGGATTATTACAGGATTAAGGATTCCCGGAAGAAGCAGAGCCAGTCATGCGGCGGGCTGAGATAGGATTTCTTTGTTGAGAAGATTTTGGAAGGGTATGGAACGGACAGATCAAAAGCACCTGTAAAAAAGAACAATAGTCATTGAGTTTTCTATGTTTTATAATATATAATAATTCATATCAAATGGGCATCAAAACCAGTGTGAGCATAATGAAGCATAAAAATGCGGAGCCGGTTTAACCCGGGAGGAATTGATGAAATGAGCCGTCTGAAGACATCATGGATAGTCATGGCGAATGTAGCCCTGATGTGTGCCATACTGGCCTTCGTTGCGCTGTATTCCAACCATGAGAGAAAAGAAAACTACCGGCACCAGGTGGAGCATTTTGTCAACGCGACGATTGCCATGGAACGGGTGACGGGAAACTATCTGGAAGGGGAGCAGGCAATCTGTGACAACTGGGCACAGTATATTAACAGCCAGGACCTGACGCTGGAAGAGGCGGCGGCATATGTCAGGGCAACCCATGTGCGGGCTGCCATGTCTGCCCACCTGATCGATATGGAAACGCTGACAGGCTATTCCACACGGCCGAGGCCGAACACAGAGGATGATTACGAAGTTTCTTATGAGCGGCTGAACCTGTTCGGGGACGGAGCCTGGATTGCTGATACCGGCGAGGCGGTCAACATTACCCGGACTTATACGAATCCCCTCACCGGGGAACAGTCTCTGGCTTTCTGCAACCGGATTACAGTGCGGGACGCGGAAACCGGAGAGAAAAAGCAGGCTTATCTGCTGCGTATTGCTCCTACTTCCAAACTGGAGGAAGAGTGGGCCTTCCCGCAGGAAGAATATGCGAATGAAGACTTCTCCATTATTGATACGGAGAGCAATTACGTCATCCGGGGACGATCTTTTAAAAACACCGATTTTTTTGAATTCTATAAATCCTATAACCAGCCGGGGATCGCGGTGCAGCAGCAGCTGTTTGCGGACATCCTGTCCGGAACAGGCTCGTTTACCATGCTGGATTCGAAGGGAAGGCAATGCATTGTCGCACATACACCCATTACGTCCACGAAGGGATGGGTGCTGCTGAGCTCCGCACCGGTCAGTAACCTGAACGCAGTTACAGAGAACTGGCTGCTGATCGGGGTTATAACCTTCGGTTTGCTGCTTCTGCTGGTAATGGACTTCCTGTATATGCATTCCATCAACAAAAAGCTTCGGGTTATGGCCAGGGAAGCAGAGGCAGCAAACAAGGCCAAAACGGATTTCCTCTCGACCATGTCCCACGATATCCGAACCCCGATGAACGCGATCATCGGCCTGACTACGATTGCCGAAAAGAAACTGGATGACCGGGAAGCTGTAGCGGAAAACCTGAGGAAGATCGGCCTGGCCGGCAACCATCTGCTGACGCTGATCAATGATATCCTGGATATTTCCAAGGTGGAAAGCGGAAAACTCAACCTGAGCCCGTTGACCTTTTCCATTGTGGAAACCGTGCAGAACCTGGTGAACCTGTCTCAGCCCATGATCAAGGAGAAAAACATTGATTTCAGTTTCCGCATCAACCGTATGGAAAAGGAATATCTTTACGCCGATCAGCTGCGACTGAACCAGATCTATATCAATATTCTTTCCAATGCCATCAAATATACGATGCCGGGCGGCAGCGTGTCCGTGGATCTGCGGGAGGAAGACAGTGACAAGGAAGGCTGTGTCCGGCTGATCTACCGCGTGGCGGACACCGGTATCGGCATGACTCCCGAGTTCCTGGCAAAGATGTATCAGCCTTTTTCCCGGCAGACGGACAGCCGGGTAAACAGCATCCAGGGTACCGGACTCGGACTTGCAATCACCAAGCAGATGGTGGAGCTGATGGACGGGACAATTGAGTGCCAGAGCGAAACCGGAAAAGGCACAACTTTCACCATTACGCTGGATCTTCCCATTGCTGAAAAGCAGCTGGAGGAGATGCGGATCGATCATGTGGACGCTCTGATCGCGGACGATGACCCGGTTCTGCTGGAGACAGCGGCGGATACACTGGAGTCGCTGGGGATCCATGCAGAACAGGCGACAACCGGCACGGAAGCGCTGGATATGATCCGCCGCCGGCATGAAGCCGGAAAGGATTACGGTGTGGTCATCCTGGACTGGAAGATGCCAGATCTGAACGGTATTGAGACAATCCGGCGCATCCGGACGGAAATCAACGCTGAAATTCCTATCCTGCTGACTTCCGCATATGACTGGTCCGACATTGAAGACGAAGCGAAAGAAGCAGGCGCGAACGGATTCATCGGAAAACCGCTGTTCCGCTCCAGACTGTATGAGAAAATCAATGAGCTGCTCGGGACGGAAGCGAAGGCTGTGGAGCCGGAGGACGACTATTCCGATCTCGCCGGGATGAATATCCTGATCGCGGAGGACAACGACATCAACTGGGAGATTATCTCCACCATGCTGAGCATGTTCGGCATCACGTCGGAACGGGCAGAAAACGGACGGATCTGCACGGAAAAAATGGCTAAAGCCGGTGAAGAACAGTATGACCTGATTTTCATGGATATTCAGATGCCGGAAATGAACGGTCTGGACGCAACACGGCACATACGCAAACTTGAAAACAAATGGGCGGCTTCCATTCCCATCATTGCTATGACTGCCGACGCCTTCTCGGAAAACGTTGCAGAATGCCTGAAAGCAGGTATGAACGGACATATTGCCAAGCCGATCGATCTGAAACTTGTTATCAAGGAAATCCGCAGAATCAAGGAGGAAAAGAAAAAATGAAAAAAATGCTCTGCACAATCCTGGCTGCCCTGCTTACCATCGTGATGACAGCATGCGTTTCTCCGGTACAAGCGGAATCCTCCGGCGGATTTCAGCCAAGGCTGGATCCGGACACCAGCTGCGAAATCACGGTGATCGGAAGCTATTCGAATTTTGAA
>CADBNA010000033.1 GCA_902795835.1 uncultured Lachnospiraceae bacterium
CTGGGAGAAGGTATATGCGGAAGGACTGCATCTTCTTTCCGATTCTGGCATGACGGCTGAAAAAACAACCGGACAGGCACTGCGGATCGGCCTGGCCAGGGATGAGGCATTCTGCTTTTTCTATGAAGATAATCTGCAGCTCCTGAGAGAAATGGGTGCGGAACTCGTCGAGTTTTCCCCCATACATGACAGGGAACTGCCGCAGAACCTGGACGGTCTGCTGCTGCACGGGGGCTATCCCGAACTGTATGGCCGGGAGCTGGATGCCAATGTGTCCATGCGCCGGTCCATCAGAGACGCCATAGACCGGGGACTTCCGACCATGGCCGAATGCGGCGGCTTCCTCTACCTGCATGATACGCTGGAGGACAGCGAGGGAAACATCTGGCAGATGGCAGGCGTCCTGCACGGAAAAGCCTATTATACCGGTCATCTGAACCGGTTCGGATACACGACCCTGTCAGAGGGACGCATGTTCGGACAGGACCCGGGAGAAATCCGGACACATGAGTTTCACTATTACGAGTCAGAGAATCCCGGAGAAGAGTTTTTTGCGAAAAAGCCCGCGGGTCCGCGCACCTGGCGCTGCATCCGAAGCTGGCACGGCGGAACGGAGTCATCCCTTAAAGGAATATCCGGCCGTGAGCTGGTTGCCGGTTTCCCGCACATGTATTATCACGCCGCGCCCGGCGTGGCAGGCGCTTTTCTGCATCAGGCAAAAGAATGGCAGCGGCAGCGGAACAGCTCTGAACAGCAATGAGGACGAGACATGACATTTTTGCAGACAGACCATATTCTTGCGGCAGTTGTGCTGGGGTTTATCATCGATCTTGCGGTGGGGGATCCGAGATGGCTGTATCATCCGGTCCGGATCATCGGCGCGGTGATTGACAGCACGGAAAAACAGCTGCGGAGAGTATTCCCGAAAAACAAGGCTGGAGAGCGGGCGGCCGGCACATTCTGCGCGCTCTGGGTCATCCTGGTGAGTACGGTTGTACCCGTATCGCTTCTGTTTGTACTGTACCGGTTCCATTTTGCCGCCGGTTTCATCCTGGAGGTTTTCTGGTGCTACCAGCTGCTGGCTACAAAGTCACTTCGCGTGGAGAGCATGAAAGTCTACGACAGGGTAAAGGCAGATGACCTGCCCGGCGCGCGGAAAGCGGTTTCCATGATCGTGGGGCGCGACACGCAGGATCTGGATTTTACCGGCGTCACAAAGGCAGCCACGGAAACAGTGGCGGAAAGCACTGCTGACGGCATCGTGGCCCCGCTGCTGTTTATGCTGATTGCCGGTGCCGCGGGAGGCTTTTTCTATAAATCCATCAATACCATGGATTCCATGATCGGATACCGGAATGACAAGTACCGCTATTTTGGCACCTTTGCCGCCAGACTGGACGACGTGGTGAACTTCCTGCCCGCCAGGATTGCCGGCCTGCTGCTGGTGCTGGCCTGTCCCTTTACCGGATTTGACACGAAGAATGCCTGGAAGATTTTTCTCCGGGACCGGAAAAAGCATGACAGTCCGAATTCCGCGCATACGGAAGCGGCGATGGCAGGCGCCCTCCGCATCCAGCTGGCCGGAGACGCGTACTATTTCGGCAAGCTCCACAAAAAAAAGACCCTCGGAGACCCGCTGCGTCCGGTCGAGCCGGAGGATATTCCCAGGGCGAATAAGCTGATGACCGCCGCAGCCGTGCTGGCACTGGTGATCGGAGGCCTTCTGCGGATTTTGATTATAAGGATGATTGGATAAATACAGCGCCAAAAGTCATGAATCCACGCAGACTCGCCTGCAGGCGGACGAAAGGACTTGAGGCCTGCTTCGACATATTACCGATAAACAGGAGATCATATAAATATGCCAGAACTTGTTCACGGAGGCGATGTATACCGCCATCCGGGAGTCCTTGATTTTTCTTCGAATATTAATCCCCTCGGGACGCCGGAGAGCGTGATCCGGGCCGCCTGCGACAGCATGCGGGAGATCAGCTGCTATCCGGACGTGCTCCAGGAGAAGCTTCTGGCCGCCCTGTCAGATTACGAGCAGGTGCCGGCGGAGCGCCTGATCTGCGGCAACGGGGCTGCGGAAATCATCTTTTCCTTTGTCCACGCCATCGGACCGGACCGGGCGCTTGTGACGGCGCCTTCCTTCGCCGAGTATGAGGGCGCGCTCCGGGCTGCCGGCTGTGAAATCGCGTATTATGATCTGGATGAGTCCGGCGGCTTTGTGTTGACAGAAGCCTTTCTTGACGCTCTGACGCCGGATCTGGACATGGCCTTTCTGTGCAATCCGAACAACCCCACAGGCTGTACGATTGATCCGGAACTGATGGAAAAAATACTGGAGCGCTGCCGCGACCACAGCATCTGGCTGATGGTGGATGAGTGCTTCCAGGATTTTATCGATGAGCCGCACAGCCTGACCGTGAAAGACAGACTGGATGCCTGTCCCCAACTGTTTATTCTGAAGGCATTTACGAAGCGCTATGCCGTCCCCGGCATCCGCCTGGGATACGGCCTGTCGGCAAACCCTGAGCTGCTGGATGCCATGCGCAGAATCGTGCAGCCATGGAACGTATCGGTTCCGGCGCAGGCCGCCGGTACGGCAGCCCTGAAGGAAGAAGCCTATGTAAATGAGGCCCGGGCCCTGATCCGCGAAGAGCGGGAGTTTTTAAAAAAGGAGCTCTCCGGACTCGGGTACAAGGTATATGATTCCAGGGCAAACTATGTCTTCTTCCGCGGTCCCGCAGGCCTGCAGGAAAAGGCTCTGGAAAAGCAGGTGCTGATCCGCAGCTGCGCCAATTACCGGGGGCTTTCGGAAGGGTACTACCGCGTCGCGGTGCGGCGGCATGAGGAGAACCTGAGACTGTTGGAAGCGCTTAAGTGAAGAGAAAACCCAGGTGTCAGAAAACCTTACGAATCAGCGGGGCGCAGGTGCGGCACAGCTCCGCAGAACACATTCAGCGAGCACGCGTCTGAGACCGGCCGGGACTTGGAACTGCCAGACGCAGCCGCAGCAGGCCATAGACGAGCAGGCTCAGACCTGCGCAGCAAGTGTGCGAAGGAACTGTGCCGCACCTGCGCCAAATAACAGGAGGCAAAAAATGGCAAAAGCAATTATGATTCAGGGCACCATGTCCAATGCAGGCAAGAGCCTGCTGGCAGCCGGGCTCTGCAGGATCTTTCATCAGGACGGCTACCGGGTTGCCCCGTTTAAGGCACAGAACATGGCGCTGAACTCTTTTATCACCAAGGAAGGACTGGAGATGGGCCGGGCTCAGGTGATGCAGGCTGAGTGCGCCGGGATCGAGCCGTCGGTCCGGATGAATCCGATCCTTCTGAAACCAACCAATGATACGGGATCCCAGGTGATTGTCAATGGCGAGGTGCTTGGCAACATGGACGCCAGGACCTATTTTGCCTATAAGAAGAACCTGATTCCGGCCGTGCAGGAAGCATATGATTCTCTGGCTGCGGAAAATGACATTATCGTGATCGAAGGTGCAGGCAGCCCGGCGGAGATCAATCTCAAGGATGACGACTGTTTTGTCAACATGGGAATGGCAAAGCTGGCACAGGCCCCGGTTCTCCTGGTGGGGGATATAGACAGGGGCGGCGTGTTCGCGCAGCTGATCGGCACGGTGGAGCTGCTGGACCCCGATGAGCAGGCAATGGTAAAGGGCCTGATTATCAATAAATTCCGCGGCGACAAGACCATTCTGGATCCCGGCATCGAGATGCTGGAGGAACGTGCCGGCATCCCCGTGGTCGGCGTGGCGCCGTATCTTCGGATCGAAGTGGAAGATGAAGACAGCCTGACAGAGCGGTTTACGCGCACACAGGAGATCGGCCTGATCGACCTGGCTGTCATACGCATCCCCAGAATATCCAACTTTACGGACTTCAACCCCTTTGAAAAAATGCCGGGCGTCTCGCTCCGCTATGTGGACAGGGTCAGCGAGCTGAAGAACCCGGACATGATCCTGCTTCCCGGAACCAAGAATACCATGGAAGACCTGCTCTGGATGCGGCAGAACGGCCTGGAAGCGGCAATCCTGAAGCTCGCGGCGGAAGGAAC
>CADBNA010000034.1 GCA_902795835.1 uncultured Lachnospiraceae bacterium
GCTTCCCAGAAGAGCTCGTCCAGGGTCCTGTCCAGGGCTTTGCAGATGGCGATGCAGAGATTGATGGTCGGGTTATAGTCGCCCTTTTCAATGGCGCTGATGGTCTGGCGGGAAACCCCGCAGAGCCTGGCAAGCTCATCCTGTGAGAGATCCTTTGCCGCGCGTGCGGACTTGAGCTTCAGATTCTTCATACGCTTTCCCCGCTGTTTTCCGCACGGCGGTCAAGAAACTGCTTGAGCAGAAGCTCCACACCGACCACCAGCAGCATGATGCAGGTCAGCAGATTCACATAGGGAAAATCCAGGGTGGTGCGGTGGGAGAGAGCGCCGCAGAGGGGAATGGCATTGAGCAGGCCGGCGACGACCAGGATGATCCCGTAGCGCCGACGGTTGTTGTTCAGCCCCCAGTAGGCGTCCTTCCAGATGCAGTAGGTGCAGAGGACAAGGCAGCCGATGAGAATCCCGCCAAAGTGAAGCACGTATTCGGGCACGGGCAGCGTGAACTCACCGTATGCAAGAACCAGCAGAATGACTTCACAGATGATCACACTGTAAAATGCATAGCGGTAAGCGTCTCCCCGCACACGAAGCTGGCGCTCGTCATATTCCGTGCGGACCTTACGATTGTTGTTGGAAATGAGAATCAGGGCAACGGCCACCACAAGGCCGACCACGATGCCGACGGCAAGTCCGGCAGACTTCATAATACTTGTGTTCATAGTTGAATACTCCTTTGACTGAGATGTCATTCAAAAAATAATAATGATGTGTGTTCCTGAAACGCGGCCGGGGGCCGGCTTTCCCCGACTGCAGGAACAGTGTACATCATGAGAAGCAATTTGTCAAGTATATTTTACAAAAAATATACTTACAATAGCAAGTCGATGACCAGTCGATGAATGGGGAATAAAAACTCCGCACTGCTGAAACCGATTCATTCAGGAGTGCGGAGTTTTGATCAGCTGTATTAACGTGTCAGAAGTCCTCGCTGTCCTTATTATCATCACTGTCCTGCGGCCAGAAGTTCACAAAGTGCATCTTGCCGGTGTTGACTTCAGCAACCATGTTTCCGCCGACATACATCACGGGCTCGCCCTTGGAGTTCATGCCGGAGACCGAATCAAATGCAAACCCGATATCGCCGTCATCCATATTCATAAAGAATGTGGCCATCAGTATCACTCCTTTCTCAGATGCCATGTTTCACTGCTTCAGGAGCTCGGGGTGCGCCTCCTGTTGTTTCTTCTATTTTATCAAAAACTCCCGCATTGTTCAAGTATGAAGCGGGAACATGAATGATCTGCACTTTGTGACACTTCTGTGATTGTGCCTGTATTATATTGCGCACGTAAACAAAAAACAGAGGCCGAAAGAGCCTGAAATCAGAAAAATGAAGGGAGAAAGAAAAATGGAACACGGCTGCGTGAATCTCAAAATGGAGCAGGGCTACCTCGTCCTGGCGGAAATGATCCTGGAGAAGCTCAGAGAAAGACGGGAAAACAGACAGATGAACAGGCAGGCCCGGAGAAACACGGCAATGAAAGCCGTCCGACCGCTGGCATCAAACTGATGAACTGCCGAATGGAGTAAAAAACATGATAAAGCCCAAATAGCCGGCCCGTGGTGAGGAAAAATCCCACTGTGGGCCGGTTGCTTTTTGATTTACAGAAGTGTTCAGGAGCCTCAATCCGGACTGTCAGACTGCGGGGACTGACGATCCAGCGAGGCATTGCGGAAATACAGCACAATATCAACTGTCACCATGGCGATGTCCGCAAAATAAAACCAGATGGACCAGGCCCAGACGCCTGTCCGGTAAAAAGTGATCAGCTTGCCAAGCAGACCAATCAGATAGCCAAAGACCACGATAAACTCAAAGATGACACTCTTTCCCTTTGCAGTGCGGGAGCGCCAGGACTTGAGAATATTAAACGGCCAGGAGCAGCCAAAGGCCACAAGCATGCCGATCTCACAAAGCTGTACGATATCCATTTACGGGTTCCTCCTCCATACTCCACTCCATGCTTTCGGAATTCGCAGGTGCAGGATGAACGCCTCTGACAGCAGACATGCCTCAGCGACCTCCTGCGTCTTCCTGTACACAGGCGGGAGTATACAGGAGATCCGAAAGAAAAACAAGACCTGACATCAGGATGAGCCATGCAAAGACCCGGCTGCCTCCATGGCGCGGATCGAAAGGAATGAAAAACCTTGCACACTCTTTTCCTGTCTGATAGAATATCAAAAAAGAAGGAAAGGGGGAGCGCATCCGATGTATACCCAGGAAGAACTGAAAGCTGCCCGTACCGTCATCAGCAGATATTCGGAATCGAAGGGAATAACCGAAGAGGAAATGCGTGAGCAGATGAAGGCGCTGTTCCTCAACGCCATCGAGAGCGGAGACCCTGCTCTGGACACCATGTTCGCGGATCTGAAGCTCTCCGGAGAAGAGCCGACAGAGGATGAGCTGGTGGCCTTCATGTATCGGAAGATCAGCAAGAACGAGACATGATGGAGAATAAAAGACGCGCAGAAAGGGGAGTCACAGAATGTGGGAACCTGATGTGGATACGCTGATGTTTTTTGATCGGCATCCGGACGCGCTGCCGCTGTACCGGGATTTTGAGGAGTTACTCACTGAGACTTTCCCGGTGGTGAACAGGAGAGTGCAGAAGACGCAGATCACTTTTTCCA
>CADBNA010000035.1 GCA_902795835.1 uncultured Lachnospiraceae bacterium
ATCCGCTACAACAGGGCCTGGCACAAACGGTCGGGCATCCCCATTCGGTGGATCGAAGGCGCGGGGCACAACTCCAATACAGACCGTCCGGAAGAAGTGAACCGGATCATCTCGGAGTTCCTCGGGACATTGAAAGACTGAGCAGATAACAGGCAAAAAAGAAGAAGGGGCTGCCGAACCAGACTGTCTGGCTCGGCAGCCCCTCTTTCAATTCTCTCAATACTTCCCGTATTTCCAGACTGCCTCCAGCAGTGCCTCCACATTTTCCACCGGGGCGTCTTCCAGGGAGTATCCGGTAGTGAACAGGTAGCCGCCGCCGGGCGCCATGATATCCAGTGTCTTTTTCACCTCTTCGTCGATCTGCTCCGGCGTGCCGTACCGCACGGTGTAGACCGGGAAGCCGCCCATGAGGCAGGCCACATCTCCCAGCTCCTGTTTGGCCTTCTTCAGGTCGACTTTTTCAAAATGATAGACGACTTTATTCGCCGGCACGTCCTTCAGATATTTCAGGCGGGTGTTGTAGGCGCCTTCGGTGTAGACGACCGGTGTGGTGGCGTGCTCAATCAGTGCCATGATCCACTGGCGCAGATACGGCCAGTACAGCTCAGCATAGTCTTCGTCGCTGATGAAGTTGTCGAAGCCCTTATGCAGCATGACCCATGCATACCGGCTGCCTGTCATCCGGCAGAAATCCAGGCTGCCCTTGATGTGATACTTCACAAACAGCTCAAGGGCCTTTTTCACGTTGTCTCGTTCTTCAATCAGATCAGGCATCATGCCGAAGGTGCCCCGCAGCGTATCGCCCAGCAGGTCAAAGGCCGTGGCGGAACCGCCGCCGGCGATGGAGTAAAAGCCCAGGGCGCGGAGCTTCTGTTCATACGTGCCGATGATCTGCATCATGCGGCCCTTTTCCTCCGCCGCCTCGATCAGCTTTTTATAGACCGGTATCATCTGCGGAGAGGTAAAGAAATTCTGCGCGCCGTCCAGTGCGAGAATCATTTCATGGAAATCGATGTTTTTTACAAAATCAAACAGGCCCAGCGTCCGGGGCAGATGCTTGGTCAGCCAGAACTCTGCCGGGTGATCAAAAAACTCGTCATACTCGCCGTCTTCCAGCGTGGGAAATTCAATGAACTGGTAAGTGTTATTGACATCCAGGCCCTTCGGATCGCCCGGCCAGCGCGCGGTCTTTGAGTCAAATAATTCCAGAACCTTCGCCGCCGGTGTAAAATTGCTGACCATGCCGGTATCCAGGGTGGGATGGTCCTCGTAAAATTTCAGCATAGCCTGGCAGGCTCTTTCGTGATCCGTCATCATCTCTGCCATAGTCATGCCGGCCCGGAAGATGGGATAGGTGCCCATCAGCGTCACATTCGGCACACGGTCCGGTTCTTTGTTTGCTACAGCAGTTTCACAGCGCAGTTTTCTCTCTTCATAGCGTTTTTCATAATCTGGCATCTGGAGTCCTCCTCTCCCGGGGCAGGACACATAAACCGCATAAACGCGGCAAAAAATATGTGCCTGCAGCCTGTGTGCCATTTCTTTCCGCAAAAACGGGACACAGGCCAGTCAAAAGCAGCTGACTCCATTGTAAAGCAATTGAAATGGGAGAAAAATATGTTCCGAGAACAAAAATTAACAGAAAAGTGGGGGAGGAATTGTGCATAGATAGTCTTTTGCAACCACCACCTGCAATTCTTTCCATACACATAAGTGAGAAGTGAAAACGGGCTGACGCACAAAGCAGCGGATGGGCAGATATCTTATGAAGGAAACCTTCGCAGACGCCGGTACTTAGTGAAAACAAGTGCATGAGCACGAAGTTTGAACTTAGTACCGCTGCGTCGAGAAAGAGCGCAAGCGTTTTCCGAAAGAAGATATCTGCCCATCCGCTGCTTCGGGCGGCAGCCCCGCCATATTAAAAATTAAAAATCATTCAAACGGGAATGTCACCGGAATATGATAGGCATCACGGATCTCGATGAATTCCTTCTGCACCGCCTCGCTGACCGGCACGCCCTTGTCTTTCCGTTCCATCCACACATCCCATTCTTTTTCGCCGGCAGTATAAATCCGCTCGCAGCCCGGCGCTTTTTCGGATGCGCGCAGGGAACGGAGA
>CADBNA010000036.1 GCA_902795835.1 uncultured Lachnospiraceae bacterium
CATCGGGCCGCCGATCACGTACTGCCGGCCTGCATCCGGGATATGCCCCGCGGCGGAAAGGCAGTCCGCCAGCGGTGTCCCGACCGGAGCATGGAGCAGAATCGGCTCCGGAACATCCCCTCCCACAGTCAGGTATTTGTGCGTCAGGGGACGGTCATGCACCGCGTCATACACAGCCAGCATGGTGGCTGTATTCGACACCACGGCGCCTACATCTATGGGGATCCCGCCCGGCGGCACAACCCGCCCGGTCACCTCATAGACGACCATCTGCTCGTCTCCGGCAGGATAATAGTTTTTCAGGCTGAAAATCTGTACGCGGCTCCTCCGGGCTTCAATGGCCGCAAGGAGCGCCTCTCTCTCCGCGTCATAATAGTCCTTCAGGGCTATGACGACCCGGCCGGCCCCTGTCTGCTCCCCGCACAATTCCGCGGCGGCAACAATCTCCCCGGCAAAATGGCGCATCAGATATTTGTCGGTGTGCAGCAGGGGTTCACATTCCGCCCCGTTGATGATCATGGTATCCGCATGACAGTCAAGCTTGACGTGCGTCGGAAATCCCGCGCCGCCGCAGCCGACCACGCCGGAGCGGAGGACCTGTTCCTGAAGCATTACCGGTTCCTCCTGTTTTCAAGATCGCGTTCCACCTCCACGGAGTCGATAATGCCGACGATAACCGTATCAATGGACACATCATCCCTGCCGAGGGCACGCCTGGCCGTACTTCCGCTGACCACGAGAACTTTCTCGCCGACACCGGCCCCGACAATGTCCGCAGCCACAAACACATCTCCCACATAATCCGAGAAATAGTCAATCTGCCTGACCATCATCAGCTTGGAGCCGCCCATGGATTCGTCTTTTTTGGTGGCCCAGATATTTCCCACAACCTCGCAAATGATCATGAGCAATCTCCTTTCACTCCCGGACAACAGTGATGCCTTCCGCCTTCAGACGGTCAGCAGCAAGGGGGGTGATAATCGTGTTTTTCGGGCAGACCAGTTCCGTCTGATTTTTAGCCGCCAGCTGTATCACCTCTCTCTCGGTGATCAGATTCTTCCCGCAGCCTTTTCCCGAAATATAAGCTGCTTCCTGATTCTGGCAGCAGCTGCTGCCGCCGGGTGTTGTCTGCAAAGCGCCATATGTCGGTGTTGTCTGCGGGGCGCCATATGTCGGCGCCGGCAGCGGAGCGCCGTACGTCGGCGTCACCACAGACGCGGCATTTATCTCCGAGAGCACGCGCAGAACGACTTCCGTTATCAGCTTTATCGTTGCTTCATCCAGCTGGTCAATCCGCATGCCGCATGCCTCCTTTCTGATGGTTCACATGAAAATGTCATCTGTGCAGCGCGTATGCGGGATCGCCGTGAGAAAGCGCAATCCCGACCGGTGTGATCAGGAGGGGATTCTCCGGCTGCACGACAGCGATCCCGGTATACTGTTCTATAATCCTGTCCAGACCGGCAAGACAGCAGGTCCCGCCCACCAGGCACAGAGTCTTCACGTCATACCCGGCGATTTCATCCAGAATGATCTGACCCATCTTCTCTATCACCGGTGCAGTCAGGTGCAGAACCTCCATCTGTCGGGAGAGGTCCAGCTTGAATGCCTCCGCCTCGTCGAAGCTGATGTGACGGTTCCCGGCAATTACCAGTGTCAGGTGGGTACCCCCGGTCGGCTGGTCCGCGACTTTGATTACTTTCCCGTTTTTTAAGACAGAAATGCCTGTTGTCCCTCCGCCGATGTCCACCACGGCGCCGTCCTGTATGTCCAGAACCAGATTCGCAGCTGTCGGCTCGTCGATGAGTCCGGTAACCTCCAGACCGGCGGCCTGCGCCACATAGCGGTGGGTCCGGCTGTCGGTCTGTTCCGTCCCGGGCGGCATGGCAATCGCGCATTCGTACAGTTCGCGGCCGAGCTTCTCTTCTGCCCGCCTTTTCAGTCTCTCAACCGTCCCGCAGGCCGCGTGGTAGTCCACCACAACCCCATCCTTCAGTGCGTTGCTTCTCTCCATTTCGCAGGCCAGCGGCCGGCCGTTCCCGTCCAGTACCACAATAACTGTAAAACAGGTTCCCAGGTCCAGCCCGACACGGAGAATTTCCTCTTCACCCGGGCGGCGTGCCGGCTGTGACATGCAGCGCTCCACGTCCGCCATAAAAGTATGAACAGCGTCAAGATCCATCGTTCTCTCCAGACCAGGCCGTTACGGCAATATCAAGCCAGAGACGCCTTTCCCGATATGGGCGGCATTTGCCTCGTCAAAATCTATGTGCATAAACTTGCGGGACTTCTGACTGACCCGGACCACGACATCGCGGAAAGTTACCGGGCGGTCTCCCTTCACCTCCACCGACACCAGCTGATTGTTCCGAAGTCCCATTTCCCTTGCGTCTTCCTCTGTCAGATGAATGTGGCTCCTGGCAACTATGGCAGATCCCTTTGCCTCCAGGGTTCCCGACGGACCTATGATCGTCACATCGGCGGCGCCGGACAGGTCGCCGGAGAGACGGATGGGCGGGGCGATCCCCAGCACACAGGCGTCACTGATGGAGAGCTCCGTCTGGGTCGCAGGCCGCTCAGGGCCCAGCACGGCCACATTTCGGATCTCTCCTTTGGGCCCGCGAAGGGTTACCCGCTCTTCAGACAGAAACTGGCCCGGTTGCGAAAGATCTCTCTTTGGCGTCAGGCAGTGGCCTTTGCCGAAGAGGGTTTCCACATCCTCTCTGGTGAGGTGGACATGGTGCGCGGAGACCTCGAGAGGAATCGGCAGGGCTCTGACCGGAACGGCGCTCCCGCCGGCGCCGGCCGCCCGTGAACAGCAGGCCGTTCCGCCGCCCGGGGCCGTCTGCGCGCAGTCAAACTCTCCGCCTGCCGCACGGCAGTACAGGATATACAGACCGCTGCTCAGCCGGTTCAGGAGTGTGGCAATATCGCCGCGCTTTACCGTATTTCCCTCGATAAATGCCTGCGAAAAGGCCATCTCCACTTCCCTGGACTGCGCGCGCAGAAGATTCAGCTCCAGCGCGGCATAGCCCAGATCCGCCTCCGGGGGCTGATGCTTCCGGTTATAGTATTTCTCCGGATGATGAGAATGCTCCCGCAGCTCATCCGGCGTCAGACCGATAAACGTCCACGGCGGCAGCGGCTCATTTTTCACATCCGCCGCCATTACTTTCCTCAGAAGTCCGACGGCCTCGCCCAGGTACGCTGCCAGCTGCGGGCTGTTGTATTTGTGACATTTTGCAATCACCTGCAGCAGCTGCGCCTGAAACGTATCCAGTTTGCCGCGGAAAGTGATCCGCAGATCATTTTTCGGAACCAGCTCGGACGGAGTCAGGTTTGTCATGTGCTCGGGCTTTGCCTGTCCGGGTCTGGCCGCAGCCGGGCTGCGCGTGATGCAGCCGGCCTTCCTGCACCTGATCTGCATCCCATGGTGATCCGCAAAGATCCTGCTCTCTTCCGTTATCACCGTGTCCGGATCGACCGTGAATTCCCGCTCACCGCGCACGAAATAGGCGATGCGCAGATCGCTTTCTGTCAAAATATCCATAGGTTCAGCCTTTCTGTTCATGTAAAATCAGCATTCCCGCAGAAACGCAGACTCCGCAGGAGCAGAAATCAGGTATCGCTGTTTTCCAGAACAGGAAGAATGTATTCCACTTCCGGATGCGGACGCGGAATCACATGTACGGATACCAGTTCTCCGATACGGCCGGCCGCTGCTGCACCGGCATCCACCGCAGCCTTGACAGCACCTGTGTCACCGCGGACCATGACTGATACGAGTCCGCCTCCCACATGCACCTTGCCGATCAGCGTCACATTTGCGGCCTTGACCATGGCATCCGCCGCCTCAATAGAAGCGACCACACCGCGGGTCTCGATCATTCCCAGTGCCAATGTTGAATTTCCTGCTGCCATTTTTGTTCTCCTTTCAAGATAAGTGGTGTTTCCTTACCGACTGCACCATAAATCATACATTTCGTTATATAAAATACCGTGTTCTGTCCGTCAGACGCCTTTATCTGCCGCCCAGTCCGGTGAGCACGCTCCTGACGATGGCTTCAATCTGCTCTCTGGATACGCTTCCCGTTTCAGGAGCCGAGAACGCCGGGCGGGCCGGCGGCGCTCCTCCCCGGAGTTCGGAGAGTTCTTTCACGCCATATGCCACTCTTCTGATATTAATCAGGTTCATCGGCGTGATATTGTCCGATGTGGAGCTCTTGCCGACAGAACCGCATCCGAGAGTCAGTGCCGGAGGCAGAGACGTCGTGGCGCCGGTGCCGCCGAGCGATCCGGGCGTATTGACGAGCAGCCTGGATACCGGTTTTCTGAGGGCGAACTCACGGATGATTTTCTCATCCTTTGAGTGGATCGTCATCGTGTGACCGATTCCCTCATTGTTCAGCAGCTCAATGCATCTCCTGCAGCAGGCTTCCCAGTCCTTCTCCACATAGAAGGCAAGAATCGGACAGAGTTTTTCTCTGGAGTATCCGTTTTTCTGCGAGACTTCCGTCTGACGCGCTGCCAGGACCTTTGTACCGGCGGGAATCCGGATGCCTGCCAGCTCTGCTATCTTTTCAGCGCTTTTCCCGACAATCACCGGATTCATCGTGCCGTTAGCGCGCAGGATAAACCTGCCCAGACGCTCCGCGTCATCTTCGGGAAGCATATAGCCGCCCTGCGCCTCAAACTCGGCAATCACTTCGCTCTCAATGACGGACTCTGTCACGATCGACTGCTCACTCGCGCAGATCGTGCCATTGTCAAAGGTCTTGCTCTCTATGATATGCCGGATGGCCGTCCGGATGTCCGCGCTCTTTTCGATAAAGGCGGGGCCGTTGCCCGCGCCCACGCCGATGGCGGGATTGCCGGAGCTGTAGGCGGCCCTTACCATAGCCGGTCCGCCGGTCGCCAGGATCAGACCGACCTTGCGGCTTTTGAGCAGGGCATCCGTCGCCTCCATTGTCAGCGGTTCTCCGATCACCTGCACCGCATCTGCCGGCGCGCCGAAGGCGGTCAGCGCATCGCGGATCAGACCGACCGTCGTCCGTATTGCCTTGCGGGCATTGGGATGCGGACTGAAAATGATCGTATTTGCCCCTTTCAGGGCAATCAGAGACTTGTAGATAACCGTCGAAGTCGGATTGGTGGAAGGCACCAGGGCGGCGATCACACCAACCGGAACGGCCACTTCATAGCATTTCGACGACGGATCTTCATGAATCACCCCTATGGTCTTCATATCCTTTATGGATTCCCAGAGAATCGGGCCGGCCAGCGTGTTTTTCAGTACCTTGTCCTCCCACCTGCCGAAGCCTGTCTCTTCGACGGCCAGCTTCGCAAGGTACTCGGCCTTCTGCTGACATGCCTCCATCACGCTTTTCACCAGGCTGTCAATCTTCTCTGCCGGCCAGCCGGAAAGCACTGCCAGAGCCTTCTCGGAATTGCGGATCAGATCACGGACGTCCTGTATGGAGCGAAGATCATCATCCATAGTTTGTCATCACCTCGATTCGTTTCTTCCATAAACTGATTGATTCATTCCATTCAACTGATACTGACTGAAACTGCCGTTATGCAATGCCGCTGCAGGGTTCCTGCCGGACAGCCCGGGGGAGCCTGCCGGCTGTCTTACATAAAGCTGTCCGGGTGGGCAGCCGCGAATTCTACAGCCTCCGCGAAGGCAATGCACGCGGCTCTGCAGGCTGCCTGCTCACCCGTCAGGAGTCCGCCTGCAAAATTGGTCTCCGTTGGCGGTCCGTAGAAAACCCGGAGCTCTACCTCGGCTGCTTTCAGGGCAAAATCCATGGCATACATGGCTTCCAGCGGCGGCGCGATCAGGTAGGCCATCGCCGTCCCCTCGGGCACCTCCGCCATTTTGGAGAGATAGCTGCCCGTCCGGGAGATCGTCTGGTTGAAATACACGACGCTGTCATCGTCATTTGCGCTGTAGAAGCAGCTCTCATTCTCAATGTATTCGGTCATCGCTTCCAGCCCGCTCACGATATCACTCGGATCGGGCCCCGACAGAATGCCGATAAACTCCCCTGCAAACCTGGTGCTGGCATTAGACGAACCCGCATACATGGACCGGGCATATGCCACCTGCACGTCCGCCTTCTTGGTCGCCTCATCCAGGGCTGCATACGACACATCATCGATATCCGTCGTAATGATCCCCAGAGACCGGTGACCCGCCGGCACCTCCAGCCGGGCCAGCAGCGCCGGGTCGCAGTTCGGCAGAATCTTCTTATTCAGGATTTTCGCCCGGACCGGGTCGCCTCTCATTTTCTTTCCTCCGTGGACGATGCAGCTAAGAGAACCGGGGTGCATGAGTTCCCATACGGGAACATCCGCAGCGTCGGTACTTAGTGAGGCCCTGTCCGAACTTTAGTACCGCTACGCGAGGACAGAGCGCAAGCGATTCCCGTATGGGAATTCATACACTCCGGTTCTGTAAGCTTCATTTATAAACTCAGATCCACCCCGCTCGCCTTCTTTTCCAGCATGATGCGGATGATCTCGGCTACATAGGCGCCCGCCTCCACGGAATTGATGCCGTCGCGGTGGATATTGCTGACCACGGTACGCCGGGATTCGGGCATGCCGACCGTGGCGCGGTAGGCCAGATAGGCGCTCATGCTCTCCGCCGTACTCAGGCCGGGACGCTCCCCGAGGAGGACGCAGACGACTTCCGCATCCAGCAGCTCGCAGATTTCATCTTCTGCGCCGACTCTGCCGTATTTTACAAAAAACGGCGTTCCGGTGCTGATTCCGAAGCTCTCCAGGCCGTTCAGGATGGCGGGCAGGATATCCCGCACATTGGCCTCTACCGCTTTGGAACTCAGGCCGTCACTGACATAGATCTGCGCCTGTATGTGTTTTTTGCATCTGCGGTCCAGCTCCGCGCGGCTTTCGTCATTCAGACGCCTGCCCAGATCCGGCCTGGTCAGGTAGATGCTTTTATCGGTACACTTCGTCTGGACAGAAAACAGGTTCATCTCTTCGAGAAGGGCCGGATCCACTTCGCTGAATACCGAATCTCTTGCCGTGGCGTGATTCGCGCGCAGGGTAAGCATGGTCACCGTATTCAGCCGGGGACCGGAGCGGCCGGCGCCGATCCGGGCGTTGGTCATCTGCCGCATGCGGTTCATCATTTCCACGTCCATGGGATTGGCTATCAATATGCGCTGCCGCACCTCATGGCTGGTAATATCCACAAGCTGGTCATCCGGGATCTCGTCCGTTTCCGCCTGTATCCGGCCTATGCTTTCCATGACGGCATCCCGGACTTCCTGTTCCGGATTTCCCTGTTCCGTTCCGGCCCGGGTGCCCAGGACTTCCGCGATCACATCACGGATCAAAGCTTCCAGTTGATTCTGATCCATCGCAATTACCCCCGTCCCATAAAGATCGTAGGATCGCCGGCATACTTTGTCAGACATCCGTTTTCCATGATGCCCATCTTCTCACACCAGATCTCAAATTCCCGGATCGGGCGGAGGCTGAGGACCTCCCGCACGGTGTTCGCGTCGTGATAGGAATTGGTCTGATAATTCAGCATAACGTCATCACTGGCAGGAATACCGATCACGTAATTGCATCCCGCCGAAGACAGCAGCGTGGTGAGATTCTCGATATCGTTCTGATCTGCCATCATATGATTTGTATAACAGCAGTCGCAGCCCATGGGAATGCCGGACAGC
>CADBNA010000037.1 GCA_902795835.1 uncultured Lachnospiraceae bacterium
CGCCGCCGAAGCCGGTCCAGGCATTTGCCGAAGGATATACAGGGACCTATGACGGCCAGGGCCACGGGATCAGCGTGAGCGTGACAGGCCCGGCGGAAGGCTACAGCATCAGCTACGGGACGGCGGAAGGCGACTATTCACTGACGGAGCCGCCGGTTTATTCGGATCCCGGCACCTATACCGTGTGGTACCAGGTGACGGCGGAAGGGTATGAAGCATATCAGGGGAGTGATACCGTTGTGATTGAAGCGCCGCCGAAGGAAATTCAGGCATCGCCTGAAGGATATACAGGAACCTATGACGGCCAGGGCCACGGTATCAGCGTGAGTGTGACAGATCCGGCTGAAGGATACAGCATCGGCTACGGGACAGCGGAAGGCGACTATTCGCTGACGGAGTCTCCGGTCTATTCGGAACCGGGCACCTATACCGTGTGGTACCAGGTGACAGCGGAGGGGTATGAGCCCCTCAGTGGCAGTGCGGGAATTGAAATAGCCAAAAGTGATGACCTGACTGTCAAAGCGACCGGATATGAAGGCCAGTATGACGGAAAAGAGCACAAAGCCTCTGCAGAGGCAAACATTCCGGAAGGAACCGAAATCAGCTACAAAACGGATGACGGGGCTGACTGGAGCACAGAGGCACCAGCTCTCACAGAAGCCGGAACACTGCATTTCAGCGTACGTGCGGAAAATAATAATTATGAAGATGCCTATGCAGATGGTATAATCAGGATCGAACCGACGCCGACGCCAACGGAGACGCCGACTGCGACGCCAACGCCGACCGCAACGCCGACGCCAACGGAGACGCCGACTGCGACGCCGACGCCAACCGCAACGCCGACGCCAACGGAGACGCCGACTGCGACGCCGACGCCAACCGCAACGCCGACACCAACCACGACACCGACTGCGACGCCAACGCCAACGGAGACGCCAACGCCGACGCCAACGGAGACGCCTACACCGACGCCGACGGAGACGCCTACACCGACGCCGACCGCAACGCCGACTCCAACCGCGACGCCGACGCCAACCACGACACCGACACCGACTGCGACGCCAACCGCAACGCCGACGCCGGCAAAAACTGCCATGTTGATCCGGGTCACCGGCAGCAGGGCAGCAAAGACATACAGCGGTCTGGAACAGGAACTGCAGGGATACACTGCTGCATCAGACAATCCTGCATTTGATATCAGAAAACTTAGTCTTCGGGCGGGAAGCGCCGCTTACGTAAAGGGAAAGAACGCAGGAACCTATTCGATGAAACTGACGGCAAATGATTTTGTCTATCAGGATCCGAATGTCCAGGCCTCTTTCCAGGTGCAGGACGGCATCCTGACCATTACGCCGGCACCGCTGGAGATCGAAACGGGTTCTGCCACAAAGGTATATGACGGAAGCCCCCTGACAAACAGGGAGGTAAAAGTGACAGGACTGGTAAACGGAGAAACCATTACCGTCAACCCAACCGGAAGCCAGACGATGATCGGCTCATCCAGCAACACCTGCAGCATCAATTGGGGATCTGTGGAGCGGACGAATTACACGGTCAGACAGAAACCCGGAACACTGACAGTCAACGGCAAGGGAGGATATGCCGCTTCATACGGCAATGGCAGCATAAAGAGAAAAGGAACGGGCAGCTCGCTGGAATTCATTTTCAAAAGAACCCAGAATGATGAAGATACCTTCCGGCATTTCACAGGCATTCTGGTGGACGGCGCCGAGGTCAGCAGGGAAAACTATACAGCCAGGGCCGGCAGTGTAGTGATCAGTCTGAAATCCGCCTACCTGGATACCCTTCCTGCCGGAGCGCATACGCTGACGGCAATGTTTGACGATGGAGACGGTGCCGCGGCATCATTTACGATCCAGAACAGCGCAGCACCTGTCCCGTCCGGAACCGTCACGCCCACACCGTCCGGAACTCTCACACCAGCACCGCTTACGGCGAAGCCGGCACCGACTTCAGACAGCGGCAGAATGATACTTTGGAGCGCGCTGTTTGCCGCAGCGCTTCTGGGATTCGGCGCAATCCTGCTAATCAGAAAAAAAGCTAGCAATCAGAAAGGCACTGAAAAATGACTGAAGCAGCACCCCAAAAACCGTATACAGAAAGTACAGAACAGGTTCTCGGCCGTCTGGAGACAGATGCCGGGGGCCTGTCCCCTGCGGAAGCAGAAAAAAGGCAGGGCATTTACGGCCTGAATGAATTGGCCAAACCGAAAAAGGAAACTCTGCTGAAGAGATTTCTGGATGAGCTGAAGGATCCGATGCTCATTCTGCTTATGGCAGCGGCGGGAATTTCTGCTGTGACGAATATTCTTTCCGGGGAGTCACTGGAAGAAGTGTTCATCATACTGGCGGTTGTTTTGCTTAACGCAATTCTGGGCGTCGTGCAGGAGAGTAAGGCTGAGCAGGCAATTGAAGCGCTGCAGACGATGACGGCAGCCACCTGCAAGGTGATCCGGGACGGCCGCCAGCATACCATCCGGAGCGCAGAACTGGTGCCGGGAGACATTGTGGTTCTGGAAGCCGGAGACGCTGTGCCGGCAGATGGCCGGCTGATCGAAGCGGCCAGACTGAAAATAGAGGAATCGGCCCTGACCGGAGAAAGCGTGCCCTCCGACAAAAAGACAGCGGCACTGCCAGAGGCAGAAAAAATTCCTCTCGGCGATCGTTCCAATATGTGCTATATGGGATCAACCGTTGTCTACGGCCGCGGCCAGGCCGTGATTACAGATACCGGAATGCACACGGAGATGGGAAAAATCGCCGCTGTGCTGAATCAGACAGAAGATGAGCAGACACCGCTGCAGATTACTCTGAAAGACCTGGGGAAAAAGCTTTCACTGCTGGTCATTCTGATCTGTATCTTTATATTCTGTTTTCAGATATTCAGAACCGGCGACCGGTCCATGACGCATATCCTGCAGATCTTTATGGTGGCAGTATCTCTGGCTGTGGCCGCGATTCCGGAAGGCCTGGCAACAGTGGTAACCGTTGTTCTGTCGATCGGCGTCACAAAAATGTCCCGACAGAATGCCGTCATCCGGAAGCTGACTGCAGTTGAAACGCTGGGATGTACGCAGGTCATCTGTTCTGACAAGACAGGGACCCTGACCCAGAACCGCATGACCGTTACGGAAACCGTAGGTGACCCGCAGCTGATAGCGAAAGGAATGGCCCTCTGCTCAGATGCCATTCTGAATGAAAAAGATCAGGCAGAAGGGGAGCCGACAGAGGCCGCCCTGGTTGCCTATGCCTTTTCACAGGGCATGCGGAAAGAAGAGCTGGAGCGTCAGTATCCCCGTGTGGATGAGTGCCCCTTTGACTCCATCCGCAAACGGATGACAACCGTTCATGCCGACGGAGACTCCTTTATACAATATACCAAGGGAGCGGCGGACATGGTTCTTTCCTGCTGTACGCACTGGTGGGACGGCACCGGTATGCAGCCTATGTCAGAAGAAAAGCGGAAAGAGATCATGGCTGACAACAAGCAAATGGCAGACCGCGCTCTTCGTGTACTGGCTGTTGCCGAACGCAGATGGGAGAAAAAACCCTCCTGTGAGTCGACAGAAGAAGTAGAACAGCAGCTGTGCTTTCTTGGCCTGACCGGCATGATCGATCCGATTCGTCCGGAAGTAAAGGCTGCAATTAATGATTGCCGCGAGGCCGGTATCCGGCCCGTTATGATTACCGGAGACCACCGTGACACGGCGGTAGCGATAGCGAAAGATCTGGGAATCCTGCAGGATGTGTCACAGGCAGTAACCGGTGCTGATCTGGATGAGATTTCAGATGAAGAGATGAGGGAAGCCGTAGAGCGCTACCGCGTATATGCCCGGGTTCAGCCGGAACATAAGGTAAAGATCGTAAGGGCATGGAAAGAACGCGGTGCCATCACGGCAATGACCGGAGACGGCGTCAATGACGCACCCTCTATCAAGTCTGCCGATATCGGAATCGGCATGGGAATTACCGGCACAGATGTGACAAAAAACGTAGCCGATATGATACTGGCGGACGACAACTTTGCTACGATCGTCCGGGCTGTCCAGGAGGGACGGCGTATTTACGATAATATCAGGAAGGCAATACAGTTCTGCCTGAGCTCCAACATGAGCGAGGTGTTTGGCGTTTTTGCGGCTACCGTCATGGGCTTTACGCTGTTCAGCCCCGTACATATCCTGTTCATCAACCTGATCACGGACTGCTTCCCGGCACTGGCTCTCGGACTGGAAGAAGGAGAGCCGGGCCTCATGAGCCGCCCTCCGCGCAAGTCCTCTGATTCCATTTTTTCCGGCGGAATGGCGGGAGATATTCTCTACCAGGCGCTGCTGGTTACGGCCCTTACCCTGTTATCCTATTGTATCGGAAATTACCTGCAGACCGGGCAGATGACCATCCCAAAAGGCATGTCGTCTCATGGAATGACCATGGCATTTCTCACCATGAATATGTGCGAGGTCTTCCACAGCTTTAACATGCGCTCCCGCAGAGCAAGCATTTTTGCGCTGAAGACCCAGAACCGCGTTCTCTGGGCTGCCATAGCAGGATCGCTCCTGCTCGTGACCGCCGTGATAAAAATTCCGCCGGTAGCGGCCCTGTTCGGATTCACAACTGTCGGACTCCGGGAATATGGCATCGCAATCGGACTGTCTGTGCTGGTGGTGCCTGTAGTGGAGATTGTCAAGGCAGTACAGAGAAGGCGTGAAGCCAAAGAAGTCAAAAGGGAGCTGCACGGATGAAAAAACTGTACGCAATCCCTCTTGTCTATATTGCCGCTTCCGTTTTTCTCATTTCCTGCGGGAATAAAAAAAACATAGAAGAAAACAGGCTTTTGCAGGAAAATTCCTCTTCATCCGCGGGAATCTTTTCTGCAGCTGATGACCTTTCTTCTGCTGAAGCAGCAGTACCATCTTCATCTACGGGTAATTTGCAGGGTGATGCCGCAGCACAGGAGCCGGTCACACCTCAGCCCCTTTCGGCAGAACCGGTGGCGGAGGAAGACCGGATGCGCACCTGGGACATCCGGCTGGGTTTTGCCGGCGATATCAATTTCGCAGATGATTATATTCCGGTGCAGTATCTGGAATCTATCGGTTCGGATGACATTGCAGACGGGATTGATAAGAGATTCATTGATCTGATGAGGAGCATGGACCTGATGTGGCTCAACAATGAGTTTGCCTACAGCAGCCGCGGAGAGCCGCTGGAGGGGAAGGCATTTACCTTCTGTTCCTCTCCCCGGCATGTTTCCTGGCTCCATGACCTTGGAGTTGACATTGTCGGACTGGCAAACAACCATGTATTTGACTATGGCGAAGAGGGTTTCCTGGATACCCTTGCGACGCTGGAGGATGCCGGCATTCCTTACGTCGGTGCCGGCCGGAATCTGGATGAAGCCATGAAGCCGGTATATCTGGAGGCAGACGGCTTTACGATCGCCTATGTGGCTGCTTCCTGTGCGGAATATACGGTATACACGCAGGAGGCTTCGGCAGACCAGCCGGGAATTCTCGCCTGCTATGATGATACTTTATTTCTGAAAGCAATCCGGGAGGCCGCTTCTCATGCGGATTATGTGATTGCCCTGCCGCATTGGGGCATGGAGCATTCCACCTGGCTGGTGGATGATCAGATTAACGGTGCACAGGCATTTCTGGATGCCGGCGCCGACGCCGTGATCGGCGCACACACACATATTCTGCAGGGACTGCAGTTTTCTGACGGCAAACCGATTCTCTACAGCCTTGGAAATTTCTGGTTCGATAATTATGATATTGACACAATGGTGGCAGAGCTCCATTTTTCAGGGAGGTGCCGGCCGGAGGAGACCCCTTCTCTGCGGGACGGATCGGTCGAAGTGATTGTGCATCCCGGTACGCAGTCAGGTGTTTTTACTGCCTGGGCAGATACACCGGAATGGAGGGAGAGCATTTTCAGTCTGCTGGAGTCTGTTTCCATAGATGTGACCGTTGACGAGGACGGGACGGCGCATCCGCTTGCATACGATTAAATAGACTGAATATTGCGAAAATAAAGATAAAGCTAAATAATTGCGAAATAATGCTTGACAGGTAGAGAAATATTCAGTATCATGTGTACATGAAATGAAGCAGTACTTTAGAGACGAGATCATTTCACACAGCACAGATCGGCAGGACAAAGCAGCCGGATTATACTCAAAGAAAAGGGAGCGGCAGGAGTGCCGGTCAGTCCGGAACAGGTGGGAATCTACCGAATGTGCGAATTATCGAGAGGAGGTTATAAAGTGAGACTTCTGGAATTTCATATGTAGACCCTGCGGGCGATGACAGATATCGACGCAGGGTCTTTTTTTTGGAATCGCAGAATGATTCACCGCATAACCGGAAGATGATATGACAGATGAAGATCAGGAGGCACGGACAGATATGTACAGAATCCCGGATTTATACAGTTCCCTTGCGGAAGAATCTGCAGAGACCAGAGAGCGGTTCTGCTCTTACCCCTGGCTGTTGCGGCAGGATGGCAGGAGGCTTCGCCTGCACATAGTCGGACTGGGTGATGTAGGCAGGACGGTGGCCGTTGGTCTGCGTGTGTTGGGGGGCGAAGTACTGGACAGGATCGGGATTTTTGACCTGAATGAGGCCCAGGCAGCCCGCGTGGAAATGGAACTGAACCAGATATCAGCGCCTTGCGGGCGGTCCCGCATGCCTTCGGCAGAGATCCTGCGGGAGGAGAACCTGTTCGCCTGCGATGTGTTCCTCTATTGCGCCACAAAAGCTGTGCCTGCCGTTGACGGCCGTCCGCAGGATGTCCGCATGGCTCAGTACGGGGCTAATCGACGTATTGTAGCTGCTTATGCGGAACAAGCGGCGGAAGAATCATTCCCCGGGCTGTTTGGCGTGGTCTCAGATCCGGTGGACCTGTTGTGCATGGCGGCATTCCGCGCGTCACAGGTGGGTGGACATTCGCTGCATCCCGAACAGATTCAGGGCTTCGGTCTGGGCGTAATGTATGCGCGGGCAGCTTACTATGCGGAAAAAGCAGCAGACAGGGGGGAAAAGAATGCCTGCTGGTTCCCGGAAGAGGGACGTGTCTTCGGCCCGCACGACCAGGATCTGGTGGCTGCAAACAGCATCTTCCCCGATCATTATGATGATGCGCTTTCCCGCAGTCTGACGGAACAGACGGTTCATGCCAATCTGGAAATGCGCGCTATTGGCTTCAAGCCTTATATTGCACCGGCTTTTTCGTCGGCGGCATTTTCGGTCCTGGCGGCGGTTTCCGGAGAATGGTGCGACAGTGCCCGATATCTGAACGGACTGTATTTCGGGGCTCGGAACAGGACCACAACAGAAGGAACAAAGTGGGAGTCCCTTGAATTGCCGGAGAGTCTTTTTGAGAGGGTGGATCAGGCATACCACAGTGTGGAGGCAGTCTTATGCAGCTGATTGTTCTGAAACCGATTCCCTGTGAACCTGAAGAGAGCAGGCGTCTGGACGGTCTGTGGAAAAGAGTGTCAGAAGACGTCGGTCAGCCGTATGGGTGTATACGGACAGCAGAAAACCTGCGGTATGAATTGCAGAAACCGCAGCAGCTCCGCTTCACCAGGATTCTGGTACTGGCAGCAATCGGCGAGACCGGCATCAATCTGGAACTGATGGCCATGCTCCGTGAAATCCGCCTTCATCCGATGTGCATGGAAGGGAGCATCAGCTGCCTGATCGTGGATGGGGGCGGCGAGGAAAGCACGAAATCCGTGGGAAAGCATATCGCATGGACATTGAATATGGCCGGCTCGCTTCTGCCCGGCCGTCCGCTGACAGAGGGGACCGGATCCCTGATGAATCTGCAGGTGCTCTCAGAGAGATGGCAGGTCAGCCGGCAGGAAGCCTATGTGCGCAGTGCACAGGATCTGCTGCTGCGCCTGATGTCTTTTCAAAGACCCCGTACAGAAGAGGAGAGACCGGCGGAAAAAGCAAAACTGCTGTGTCTGCACGCAAGCAACAAGAAAACGTCCAATACGCTTCGCTTATGGGGGAAAGTGCGCCGGCATCTGTCTCCGGACATCAATGTAAAAGAAATACCGCTCCGCAACGGAGAGATCAGGGACTGCATCGGATGTCATTATGATACCTGCATGTATTTCAGCCGCCAGTCCGGCTGCTATTTTGGGGGAACCATTGTAGAAGAAGTATACCCGGCGCTTGCGGAATGTGACGCGCTGGTTATGCTGTGTCCGAATTACAACGACGCCATAGGCGCC
>CADBNA010000038.1 GCA_902795835.1 uncultured Lachnospiraceae bacterium
CTATATTATGAGAGAGGTGGCGGCGGAGTGCGAGAAGCCGGTCATGCTGTATTCCATCGGGAAAGACAGCTCTGTCATGCTGCGCCTTGCACTGAAGGCGTTTTACCCGGAAAAACCGCCGTTCCCCTTTTTGCACGTAAATACAACCTGGAAATTCAGGGAGATGATAGAGTTCAGGGACAGGCAGGCAGAGAAGTACGGGATCACCATGCTTGAGTACATCAATGAAGAGGGTGTAAAGCAGGGGATCAATCCCTTTGACCACGGGTCCGCATATACGGATATCATGAAGACGCAGGCGCTGAAGCAGGCTTTGAAAAAATACGGCTTTACCGCTGCATTCGGAGGCGGACGCAGAGATGAAGAAAAAAGCCGCGCAAAGGAAAGAATCTTTTCCTTCAGGGACGCCTCTCAGGCCTGGGATCCCAAAAATCAGCGCCCGGAGATGTGGAAGTGTTACAACACGGAAATCAAAAAGGGAGAAAGCATACGGGTTTTTCCGCTGTCAAACTGGACGGAGAGCGATATCTGGCAGTATATAAAGCAGGAAGACATACCGATCGTTTCTCTTTATTTTGCGAAAGAGCGCCCTGTCGTGGAGCGGGACGGCAATCTCATCATGGTGGATGATGACAGAATGCGCCTGAATCCAGGAGAAAAGCCCGAGATGAAAAAGGTCCGGTTCCGGACACTTGGCTGCTATCCGCTTACCGGAGGATTTGAGTCTTCGGCCGTCACGCTGGACGAGATTATTGCAGAGACCTTAAGCGCGACCGAATCTGAGCGCACAAGCCGTGTGATTGACAAGGACGGCGGGGCTGCCAGCATGGAGAAGAGAAAGAGAGAGGGATATTTTTAATCATGAAGGGATTGTTAAGATTTCTGACCTGCGGCAGCGTTGACGACGGGAAGTCCACCCTGATAGGCCATATGCTGTATGATTCCAAGCTGATATTTGCGGATCAGGAGCAGGCCTTAAAGCTTGAAAGCAGGGTGGGCAGCAAAGACGGAGATATTGACTATTCTCTCCTGCTGGACGGACTCGCGGCTGAAAGAGAGCAGGGGATTACCATCGATGTAGCCTACCGGTATTTCAGTACAAAAGTACGGAGTTTTATCGTAGCGGATACGCCGGGGCACGAGGAATATACAAGAAATATGGCAGTTGGCGCATCTTTTGCCGATCTGGCTGTTATACTGGTCGATGCGTCGAAGGGCATATTGCGCCAGACCATCAGACACGGCAGAATCTGTGCGCTTATGGGAATCAGGCACTACGTATTTGCCGTAAATAAAATGGACCTGATCGAGTATGATGAAGAAAGGTACAAACGGCTGACGAAGGACATCAGGAAGCTGGCGATCGATCTGGAGCTGGAGGATGTCGCTATTATACCGGTTTCTGCAAAAAAAGGCGATAACATCACGAAACTGTCTCCAAATATGAAGTGGTATAAAGGCAAACCCCTGCTGCCTTATCTGGAAACGGTCGATGTGGATGATGTCGGACTGGAGAAAGGGTTTGTGATGCCGGTTCAGAGGGTGTGCAGACCTGACAGTTCGTTCCGGGGATTTGCGGGAGAGATCTCATGCGGAAAGATATCTGTGGGGGACACTCTGACGGTTCTGCCGGGCGGAGAAGAGGCAGAGGTTTCTTCGATCCTTGTGACGGATAAAAAGGTGCAGGAGGCAGGAATCGGCCAGGCGGCAACCATTTCCCTGGACCGGGAGATCGATATCTCCCGCGGATCCGTACTGACAAAGGACGCGGATCTTACTGTGTCCGGAATGTTCACGGCGTCTATCCTCTGGATGGATGACGCAAGCCTTACGGAGGGGCAGAGCTTTCTTATTAAGCTCGGCACCCAGAAGCTTCCGGCAACGATCATGAATATCAAGTATAAGACAGATATTGAATCAGGGGAGCATGTTATTGTAAAGACCCTGCATAAAAACGAGCTGGCGGAATGTGATATCGCGCTGGCCGGGAATGCGGTCATAGACAGGTTTTCCGCACACAGGGCGCAGGGTGAATTCATTCTGATTGACCGTGTAAGCAATATGACGTCAGCCTGCGGCGTGATCCTGCATTCACTGCGTCGTTCCGAAAACGTTATATGGCAGAAGCTGGATATTACAAAAGACCAGAGAGCATCAAAAATGAAACAGAAGCCTGTCACCCTGTGGTTCACGGGACTTTCGGGTGCGGGTAAGTCAACGCTTGCCAATGAAGTGGAAAAACAGCTGTTTCTGCAGGGGCATTATACGATGCTGCTGGACGGTGACAATATCAGGCTCGGCATCAATAAAAACCTGGGCTTTGAGGAAAAGGACAGGATAGAGAACATCCGGCGGGTAGCCGAAATAGCAAAACTGATGAATGATGCGGGACTGATCGTGCTGACTTCTTTTATCTCGCCCTATCAGAGTGACAGGGCCAATGCCAGGGACATCGTGGGAGAAGGGAACTTTATCGAGATTTATGTAAGTACACCGTTAGAGGAATGTGAGAGAAGAGATGTCAAGGGACTGTATAAAAAGGCGAGAGAAGGGGAAATCCCCAACTTTACGGGTATAGGAAGCCCGTATGAAGCGCCGGAACATCCGGAAATCACAATTGACACGACAAACCGCCCCATTGAAGACGCGGCAGAATATTTGATGGCGGAAATGAAAAAGTACCTGTGAGTAAGAGGTTGTACAAATGAAGGATTCCAATAAGAAATATGCGGTGATTCTGCTGGCGTCGGCTCTGGGCATCGCATTCTGTGCCTGCGGCGGCGGAAAAGCGATGGCGGAGGGCAGTGAAGAAAACGGAAGCACGGTCACGATCACAAATGTATCCTATGATCCCACCAGGGAGCTATACGCCGCATATAATAAGGCATTCAGTGATTATTACGAAGCCGCGACAGGCAAAAAGGTGAAGATCATACAGTCCCACGGCGGAAGCGGATCCCAGGCCAGAAGCGTGGTGGAAGGAGCGGATGCGGATGTGGTAACACTTGCGCTGGCGCATGACATAACGCTCATAGAAGACGCGGGACTGATCAGCAGCGGCTGGATGGATGAATTCGAAAAAGACTCTTCTCCGTACACTTCAACGATTGTTTTTCTGGTTAGGAAGGGAAACGAAAAAGGAATTCACGACTGGGATGACCTGACCCGTGAAGGCGTGGGGGTCATATCTCCCGATCCCAAGAGCAGCGGCGCCGCATGCTGGAATTTCCTGGCGGCATGGTATTATGCGGAGCAGAATCTGGGAGAGGACGAAGCGCTGATAAAAGAGTTTCTGCAGAAACTATACGGCAATGTTGTTGTCATGGACTCCGGGGCGAGAGGGGCTGCCACGACTTTTGTTGAGAACGGCCAGGGGGACGTCCTGGTCAGCTGGGAGAATGAGGCTATACAGGTGGTAAGTGAATATCCCGGAGACTATGAGATCGTTTATCCCTCGGTCAGCATTCTCGCGCAGCCTTCGGTAGCGGTCGTGGATGAAAACGCGGATCGGCGGGGGACGCAGGATACGGCGCATGATTATCTTGCGTGGCTCTACTCAGATGATGCACAGAGAATCATCGGAGAATACGGATACAGGCCTTCTGATGAGAATATCTTAAAAGAATATGACGACAAATATGATCTGGACATGGAGTTGTGCACAATCGCTGATTTCGGGGGCTGGGATACGGCATACGAGGTCTATTTCAAAGACGGCGGCGTTTTTGATGAGATTTATGGCAGTTAACCGGGAGAGAGACCATGAAAGGTTTTAAACTGACATTCGGAATCACGATTTTCATGTCGTCGCTTCTGGTGTTTATTCCGCTGGCGTCTGTTCTGGCATACAGCCTGCGCCTGAGTCCGAAGGCGTTCTGGGAGATCATATCAGCTGATAATGTCAGGAATTCTTTTCTGACAAGCATCGGCTGCTCCTTTATTGCAGCATTGATTAACTGCGTTTTCGGAGTGATTCTGGCCTGGACGCTGGTGCGCTATGATTTCGGATTTAAAACGCTGCTTGACGGCCTGATAGAGCTGCCGTTTGCATTGCCGACAGCCGTTGCGGGCATTACACTCTCAAAAATGTATTCCGATACCGGATTCCCGGGCAGGTGGCTTGCAAAGGCAGGCATCCACGTGGCGTATACACATCTGGGAATCATAACAGCCCTTGTCTTTGTGGGCATTCCCTTTGTAGTCAGGGCGGTTCAGCCGGTACTTGAGAGTCTGGATGCCCAGTATGAGGAGGCTGCCTATGTACTCGGTGCGAATCGTTTTACCACGTTCCGGAGAGTGGTTCTTCCGGAAATCATGCCCGCGCTTCTCACCGGCTTTGGTCTGGCATTTGCAAGGGGGGTGGGAGAATACGGAAGCGTAATCTATATTTCAGGAAACAGCGCCAGAGAAAAGACACAGGTCGTATCGTATATCATTGTGCAGAAGCTGAATTATATGGATTATGCTGGGGCGACAGCAGTCGCGCTCGTCATGCTGATCCTGTCTTTTCTGATACTCCTGTTTGTAAATGTGGTTCAGATACGCCGGAGCAGACGCGTAAATGATATTCAGGCATAAAGGAGAATGCGGAAATGCCGGATCAAAAAAGAAAAGCCACAAAGTATATACTGATAACCATCAGTACGCTTTTTATAGTCATCATGCTCGTTATGCCCCTCGTCATGGTGATCGTCAGCTCCCTGAAAAAAGGCGCGGCATTTTATATCAGTGCCGTTTCAGCGGATACCGTGATTTCAGCGCTTGGCGTGACGGTGACAGCGACAGTGATCACCCTTCTCGTCAATTCTTTTTTCGGGATCGTTGCTTCTGTTTTGCTCACACGGTATAAATTCCGGGGGAAGCAGATTCTCCAGACACTGATCGACATACCGTTTTCGGTATCTCCGGTTATAGCCGGACTTGCCTTTATCATGATGTTCGGGAGAATGGGCTGGGCTGCGCCTGCGGTAAATGCGCTAAATAAAGCCTTTGGGTGGAACATAAAGATCGTATTTGCCATCCCCGGAGTGGTTCTGGCAACTATATTTGTAACCTTCCCGTTTGTCTCCAGAGAGATCATCCCTGTTCTTAACGCGGCCGGAACTGACGAAGAAGAAGCAGCCGCACTCATGGGAGCGGGCATGTTTACGATTTTCCGGAAGATCACCTTTCCGCATATGAAGTGGGCCCTGCTTTACGGGATGGTACTCTGTACGGCAAGGGCCCTGGGTGAATTCGGAGCGGTGAATGTCCTCTCCAAAACCAGAGGAAAGACATTTACGCTTCCACTGGAAATAGATGCGCTATATCATGCGGGTTCGGCGGATTCCATTGTGGCGGCTTTTGCGGTCTCTTCCATACTTGTGCTGTGCACGGTCATACTTCTTATATTGCGCTGCACAATGGAGAACCTGTCAAAAAAGAAAAAGAGGACCGGCCTGAACAGGCCGTCGGAGGGAACCGGAAATGTATCTTGAATTAAAGCATGTCTGCAAAAGCTTTAAAGATTATAAAGCGTCCGATGACGTCAGTTTTTCCGCCGAAAAGGGGGAGCTTGCGGCACTGCTTGGCCCGAGCGGATGCGGCAAGACGACCATACTCAGGATGATAGCAGGTCTCGAAAAAGCGGACAGCGGGGATATCATAATCAATGGAAAACGGGTCAATGACGTTTCACCTTCCAGGAGAGGGGTCGGCCTTGTGTTTCAGAACTATGCCCTGTTCCGGTACATGACGGTATATGAAAACATTGCCTTTGGCCTTAAGGTTATGAAGAAACCGAAAACAGAGATCGCATCCCGGGTAAACGAGCTGCTGGAGCTGACGGGGCTCGCCGGATTTGAAAAACGGTATCCCAATGAACTGTCAGGCGGACAGAGGCAGAGAGTGGCATTTGCCAGGGCACTGGCCCCGGAACCGGGGCTGCTTCTTCTGGATGAGCCTTTTGCAGCTATAGATGAAAAGGTTCGCAAGGACTTGCGTCAATGGCTCAGGAACATGATCCGCAGAGTCGGGATCACGAGCATCATCGTCACACATGACCAGGATGAGGCTGTGGAGGTGGCGGACAGAATCATAATCATAAATAACGGAAGAGTAGAGCAGGAAGGGAAAGCCGCTGATATCTATAATACGCCCAGGACAGCCTTTGTCTCTCATTTTATCGGGGAGCCTGTCATAGTAGAGGACTTCGGAAGACTGAACGGTTTTGAAAAAGGCGATTATGAGAAGGCCGTCATACGGCCTGAGTTCGTGGAAGCCTTCAAAAATGATAATGAGCATTTCCGGGATATTATTCCGTATTCGCAGAAAGGCGTGATAAAAGACATCATATTCAGGGGAAACGCCCTGGAACTCCGGCTTGTTGTAAACGGAGCAGAGCTCATCAGCCGCAGGTCACTGGAGAGAAGGCCGGTCTCCGTCGGCGAAGAGATAAATGTCATCATTTACAGACTGTTTGCCATCAAGGGCGACGATACAGTCCTCATGCAGAACAGCAATCTTCTGGAGAAGTCAGAAGGGACGGCTCTCCTTGACTGACGCAAAAGGGACGGTTCCTTGGGGCTCACCTTGGACACAAAAGGGACGGTTCCCCAAGGCTTACCTTGCATGGCCTGCATGCATATGGTACGATATTAGAAATGATAAAACTCAGTTTATTACGGTGTATTTGTATAACCGCGTATTCGAATCCTGACGGCATTTCGGATTTCTGAAATCCGTGGGAAATAAGGGAACAGTTTTGCAAGTCATTTTCGGAAGGAGGAAATGGAAAATGAGAAAAGGAATTGCGCTGCTGACTGCTGCGGGACTGCTGGCGGGTATGATCGCACCTGTATCTGCAGAGGAACAGATCATCACATATAAGGGAGATCAGGAGATCATCCTGACAGAAGCCGGAGATGTGGATCTTACGTTGGAAGAGCTTATCGAAAAAGCACAGGCTGCCGTGCAGGATTCGGACGACCTTGCCATGCGTATGGTCATGGACATCGATGCCAGCATAACCGCTGATATGAATGGAACACCGATGTCTATGGACCTGGTCATGAAAGGGGATATCTCGCAGAATAAGAACAACGGCATCGAATACAAAAATGAAAAGGTTACGATGTCCTTCTTTGGAATAGATATGGACACTGTATCGGAAGAATATATTTTCACCAATGCCGGAGGAGTAAAAGTGTCTGTTAAGAAGGAATCCTCCCCCATGGAGAAAGAGGCCTCTGATGAATGGGTGGCCGGGGCTGTTGATGAATCCGGGGATGACACGGATACGGAAGGCGGGGGAGAAAGCATGGATTCCCTTGTTTCGGATGACATGTATTCCGCATGTGAGCTGCTTGATAAGATGTATACGGACGGGGAAAAGAATTACTATGTATTAAAAGGCAACACGTCTGATATAATGGGCGAGGCGCTCGGCGATGTTGAGTCGATGATTGGCGATGTCGATGTAGACGCGGTGTGCTACATGCTGATTGCGGAAGACGGCATGCTGGAAAGCCTGTACATGGATCTGGGCCAGCTCCAGGGAATCACCGATGAAGAATCCGGAACAGAGACTTCCTTCTCGAGCTTTCTGGTTTCGATTTATACGGAAGATTCGTCTGAGATCGTGATCCCGGATGAGGTGCAGGCGGCAGGGGATGCTGTGGCGTAATCAGGGCTGAATACCGGTCGGGAAAACAGACAAGAGATACGATATGGTTATGGGAATGGTGATTACAGGCAGCGCCTACGCAGGAAAGTATTCAAAGGAGATATAATGCTGTTCAACACTCTGAATAAACTCAAAAGAACGATGGTCATGATGATCATTTTCCTTCTGTTTGCGGGACTTACGATGTTTGTCGTTCCGGTATCCTATATCCCGGGCCTGGGAAAGATTCTTGGCTTTTTCTTACTGATTCTGGCGATCCTTAAGATATTGGATTTTATAGGCAGCAATAAATCGATGATCAGCTATTTCGGGCTCGCGCTGGGGTTTCTGGCCGGTTTCTTCGGAATCCTGCTTTTTGCAATTGACGGACTGTTTCTGGCGCTGCTGAACTGGCTTACCGGTACGCTGCCGATCCTGCTGGGATTTATGGGCCTGTATCATGCCCTGACCTATGCGCGGCGTTCCGGACGAAAAGGATGGTGGCTGCTAATCATCCTGAACTGCCTGCTTCTTGTGTTCGGTACGATCCTGTTCGTGAACCCCTGGGCTGACGATCCGCGCGCCGTCCTGCAGGTGATCGGGGGAACGCTATTCTATTCCGGAGTAGTCTATATGATCAGCTTTTTCTGGATCTGGCCATTCCAATAACATGACGGAGAGATTGAAAAATGACAGGACAGCAGAACCCCGAAAAGGGAAAAAAGAAAAACAAGAAGCGTGCCGCTGCGATTCTCGGCGTATTTGCGAAGCACAACTTCTACAGCAACGGCTTTACGCCTGAGGAACTCCGGACAACACTGGAGGATCTCGGGCCGACATATGTAAAAATCGGCCAGATCATGTCCAGCCGGACAGACATGCTCCCGAAGTCATACTGTCTTGAGCTTGAGAAGCTTCGCAGCGAAGTTAAACCGCTTCCGGCAGACCTTGCGCGCGCCGTTATCGAACAGGAGAGCGGAAAAACCATTGAGGAGCTTTACAGCGAATTCAGAGATGAACCGCTGGGCTCCGCTTCCATTGCGCAGGCGCATTACGGCGTGCTGAAGGACGGGACGAGGGTTGTCACAAAGGTACAGCGGCCGGGGATCGCTGACATGATGCGGGAGGACTTTGTCCTTCTGAAAAAGCTTGCCGGAATGGTGAGCATGTCTGCGGAGGATGAAGAGGGTTCTGAATCCATCGATCTGAAGGGCGTCCTTGAGGAACTTGAAAAGGTTACGTGGGAAGAACTGGATTTCCGGATTGAGGCGGAAAACACCATATTATTCCGCCAGCTGTGCATCGAAGACGAAGCGGTCGTATCCTGTCCGCAGATTATTGACGAGCTGTCCACAGAGCGTATTCTCACGATGACCTTTGTCGACGGATATTCCATATCTCACAGGGACCGCCTGGAAGAGGAAGGATATGACCGTCTGGAAATCGGCAAGGCGCTTGCAAACAACTATCTGCACCAGGTGCTGGACGCAGGGTATTTCCACGGTGACCCGCACCAGGGAAATATCATGGTCAGCGGCGGAGTACCGTACTGGATTGACTTCGGCATGGTGGGCCGGCTCAGTGAAGCAAACATCAGCGCCATTCAGAACCTGATCTTTGCACTGGTGCAGGAGGATGTGGAGGCACTGACCAACGCGGCGCTTGCGATGGGCACCGTGAACGGAAAACTCAACAAGGCGCGTCTGATGGACGATCTGGAAAGCATCAGTTCCCGGTATATGTCCGCCGGCAACCTGGCGGACATGGATGTCGGAAATCTGATGTTCGAACTGACAGACCTGCTGAATGAGCATCATATTGCCGTTAACACAGAGTATACGATGATGGTGCGCAGCCTGGTCACGATAGAAGGTGTCCTGGAAATGCTCTGTCCGGAACTGGACCTGTTCAGTTTTCTGCAGGAAAAGCTGCTCTCCAGGGCAAAGGAAAACATTGACGCCAAAGAAAAGCTGGCTTCTTCCATGGAATCGCTGGCAATGACTGCAATGCGGACCGTAAAACTGCCGGGACTGGCCACGGATGCCTTGCGGAACCTGGTGAAGGGCAGGCTGAAGATCGGCTTCGAGGTAACAGGATATGAAGAGCCGCTGCATGCCCTGATCGATGTGATTATAAATATAGTGCTTGCCCTGTTTGCCTGTGTGCTGTTCAGCGGGTCCTGCAGGCTCTGCAGCGCTGCCATACCGCCGCTGATTGACGGCGTGCCGCTGTTTGCGCTGGCCGGATTTGCGGTGTCTATTGCGCTGGCCATTTATTCCGTGAAAAAGCTGGTCAAAATCGCACAAAAATTCTGATAACAACACAACGGGGATCTGATTCCATTGCAAAGGAGCATGAAAATTGAAGCATTTTCGCCTGAGAGTCATTTTATCGGTACTTCTGGCTGCCGGCTTTGTTGTTGCATTCAGCTGGATGGTCGTCGGGCAGAACTATAGTAAACTCTCCGGGGAATTATCGAAGGAAAAGCCGCTGACCCGGGAAGCAGTCAGCTATACGCTGGAGAACCTGTCTGAATCGTGGGCTGAGTATGAGACAAAGATCACAGACATGTACAGGGTAGAGGCGGTCTTTGCCGCTCTTGCGCTCCAGAACGTCATCGATGAGGGGATCGTTCCGGAAGAAGAAACCCGGGAGAACGGCATTGTGATCAGTATCCGGGACGGGGAACTGTCCTCGTCTGACCCGGCCGTCGGGGCACTGGGCCTGGAAGCATCATTATTTACGGGAAAAAGCGGCACTTTTGCCGCACCGAACGAGCCGTCAACTCTGGTCGCTTACAGCAGAATCGGGAACACATCCAGCTATTATGTCGGGTGGTATGAGAACACCATAATTAACGATATCGTAGAGGAATCCCTTGATCTTCCGGACATTCTGAAAAGAACGGAAATCACATATGATGTGCCTGCCATGTTTGTATCCTGTGATCCGGACAGCCAGGAGATCTCCGGCATCCTTTACAAAAATGAGCGGTATTTTTCAGACTGTGAAAGTCTTGAAGACCTGGGCCTTACCCGGGATAATCTGGAGGCTGATGGCGCAGATGCTTCCGGGACCCTGCGTTTTGATGATGCCGGTTTTTCCTATGTTGCCGGGAAATCTGCATTGCCTGCCGGATATGTCATCCTGATGGAGCCGGTGCCGAATCTGTATGCGAAGGCTTTCGGCCAGGCAGGATATATGATTGCGGCCCTGATCATTCTGCTGGTGACGGTGCTTGTCGCGGGCTTCGCCCTGTATCTCTATGTTCGCTATAATATCCTTACCCCGGAAGAGGAGAAGGCCTATCAGCCCGCCCGCGTCCGGTCGACAGCTTCTTTCTACGGAATATCGGGACTCATCATAATTGCTATCTGCGGTATGTTCAGCTATGCGCTGAACGGGACGTATGACGACGCCGCCAGGGGCAGGGAACTTCTTGGCATGCTGGATGACAGTATCTCCATGTATGCGGAACGGTACAGCCGGAACATGCAGTCCTTTCAGGATGTCTATCTGGATTTCGGCAGCCATATCGCGGAGTTTCTTGACACGTATCCTGAACTGCAGGACGCATCGGTTCTGTCGACCCTGGCGGAAAGCATGAATGCCTCTTCCATTACTCTGTATGATTCGAATGGCTGTGAAACGATCAGCAGCGGCCCGTGGATCGGCCTGGAGCTGGGCACGGATCCGGATTCGGC
>CADBNA010000039.1 GCA_902795835.1 uncultured Lachnospiraceae bacterium
GCGGCTTTCATAAAGGCGGTTTTCATGCCGGCGGGTTTCAGAATTTCCGCAAAGACAATAACGGCCCGGGAAATGCACAGAACAGCAATACTGACAGGAATGCTTCGACGGACTATATCATTTTTCCCTGCGGAGGCTGCGAAACGAAGATCCGCGTTCCGAAAAACAAAGGGCACATTTCCGTCCGCTGCCCGAAATGCGGAAAGAATACGGATCTGTACACGTAAAGCCATTCCTTAAACACCGAAGAATCGAATCAATGGCAGTTCAAACCCGCAGGCAGAATAATACCTGCGGGTTTTCATTCGCGACAGGATTGCAGGCGATTTTGCGGCTGTGCCGCTTGACATCTCTGTGCAAATGACGATTTCATTATTACAGATAGTAATCAGTGGCTGCCGGGCAGCTTGCTGTGGAGCTGCGGAAAGCTATGAAAGACGGCACTGTCCGGCGGGCTCGGCAGAAGAAGGTGAGCTGCAGCGAAAAGGAGCTGCCAAGCCGGGAGAGGCGCTGAGACATTGGGTTACGTGCTGCTGTACATAAAAGAGGTATTGATGCAATGAAAGAGGAATGTCTGATCTGTAAGGCGCCCCTGGAGTATCTGGAAAAAGATGAGCTCATGGAGTGCGCCATCTGTCATAAAAAGGAGAACAGCAAGACCCGGTGCATTCACGGACATTACGTCTGCAATGAATGCCACACCGCGGGGATGGATTCGATCATCGGGCTGTGTCTTGAGGAGACGTCAAAGGACCCTGTGGCGATCATCGAAAAGATGATGGACATGCCGTTCTGCCACATGCACGGCCCGGAGCACCATGTGATGGTGGGAGCCGCGCTGCTGACGGCGTACAAAAACGCAGGCGGAGACGTCGATCTTCCGGAAGCGCTGATAGAGATGATGAACCGGGGCAGAAGCGTTCCCGGCGGCGCCTGCGGCTTCTGGGGAGCCTGTGGCGCGGGCATCAGCTCAGGCATGTTTGTGTCCATCATATCCGGGTCGACGCCCCTGAAACAGGAGCCGTTTGCCCTGGCGCATAAGATGACGGCGAGGTCGCTGGGTAAGATCGGCGAGATCGGCGGGCCGAGGTGCTGCAAAAGGGATTCTTACCTGTCAATCCTGTCTGCCATAGACTTCGTGAAGGAGAATTTCGGAGTGGAAATGGAGAAGCCGGATATCATCTGTACCCGCTCTGCCGGTAACAATCAGTGTATTGGGAAGCGCTGCCCTTTCTCCGGGGCCGGCCGCTCATGAGGAAGCAATGAACAGGGAAGGCGAAGGGAAATGGGCATATGATCTATATACTCCGGCATGGACAGACCGCAAAGAATAAAGAAAACCTCCTGCAGGGCAGGAGCGACGTGCCGCTGAATGATGCTGGCCGGCAGCAGGCGGAAGCAGTCAGGGACAGATTCCAGGTAGAAGGGATCCGGTTCGACGCAGTGTACTCCAGTCCTCTGATCCGCGCAGTGCAGACGGCGGAGATCGCGGTGGGAGATGCTTTTCCCATAATTATGGATGAGCGCCTGATCGAGATGGACTATGGGCCGTATGAGGGGATGGACCTTCAGGAACCCGCTCCGGAGGTAGTGGAATTCTTCCGGGATTTTGTGCACAATCCCGCTCCGGAAGGCATGGAACAGCTGCGGGATGTCGTGGCGCGGCTCGGATCGTTTCTGGAGGAGATACGGGATACGGCGGCAGGAAGAAACGTCCTGATATCCACGCACGCGATCGCCATGAAGGGGGCGCTGGAGTATCTGACGCCCGGTTCAAACGGCGGTTACTGGTCAAAATATATCGGAAACTGTGCCGTTTATACGGCGGAACTCGGGACGAACGGGAAATTTGGGATACCGCGCGAGTGGGGTAAGGAGGACTGACGGCTTCGGGAACGTTTTTTGAGGGAGATGCAGATATGACCGAGAGAGAAAAAATGCTGGCCGGAATGCTCTATGATCCGTCAGATCCGGAGCTGGGCGCGCTGCTTGTGAAAGCGCGGAAACTCGCAAGGCGCTACAACCTGATCGATGAAGACGAGGTGCAGAAGAAGGAAGAGGTGCTGAGAGAACTTCTGCCGAATACGCCGTATCTGCCGGCTCTGCAGGCACCGGTCTTTTTTGATTATGGCTGCAACACCTCGTTCGGCGAGTTCAGCAATGCAAACTTCAATTTCACCTGCCTGGACGTATGTCCCGTGCACATCGGGAACAACGTGTTCATGGGACCGAATGTGACCCTGGCGACTCCGATGCACCCTCTGCTGCCGGAAGAAAGAAATGTCCGGCAGAGGCCGGATGGAAGTTTCTACAATCTGGAGTACGCAAAACCGATCACGATCGAAGATAACTGCTGGCTGGCTTCCAACGTGACGGTGTGCGGCGGAGTGACGATCGGGAAGGGCTGCGTGATCGGCGCCGGCAGCGTCGTCACGCGGAGCATCCCTGCCCACAGTCTCGCCGCCGGAAATCCCTGCCGGGTGATCCGGACACTGACAGAAGAGGACCGGATGAACGGGTGACGGCGACGGAAAAGGAGGATACGAATGAGCGGCGGAATACTTTTTGTCAATGCCTGTGTGCGGAAAGAGTCAAGGACCAGAAGGCTCGCCGACGCACTGCTCAGGAAGCTGAACATGCCATATGAAGAGATCTGCCTGAAAGACATCTCTTTTCCGGTCGCTGACGGAGACTTCCTCGAGCGGCGCGACCGGCTGATCCGGAACGGGGAATTCAATGATCCGCTGTTTGGCCTTGCGCGGCAGTTTGCGGAGGCAGAAACCATTGTGATCGCAGCCCCGTACTGGGATCTTTCTTTCCCTGCTGCTCTGAAGCAGTATCTTGAGCAGGTCAACGTGGTCGGGATCAGTTTCCGTTACACGCAGGAGGGGGTGCCCGTCGGCCTCTGCAAAGCGGAAAGGCTGTATTACGTGACGACGGCCGGGGGCGATTTCACGCCGGATGAATATGGATTCGGATATGTGGAAGCCTTGGCGAAGGAGTATTACGGCATCCGGGACGTCCGGCTCATCAAGGCAGCCGGGCTTGATATCTACGGCGCCGACGTGGAGGCGATACTGCAGTCCGCGGAAGAGACCATAGACGGCATATGAGAGGACTTGATGAGGCCTGTGAACCATGCTAAAAATGAAGTAGGCGCAGATTGCAGCCAAACACCGAATCGTTACATTGCGGCTAAATATCGAATTATTACAGCACGGCCGGATATGCAATTGTTACAGAAACAGTTGCTGACAGGAAATGCATCAGGGAAAGGACAAAGATATGAAGATCAAAGCGGTGAAACTGTATGACAACGGATTTATGACTCAGGCATTTGCATGCGGCGGCGAAGGGATGGAAGGGATCATAAATGACCAGGCACAGTGACATTACGATGTACC
>CADBNA010000040.1 GCA_902795835.1 uncultured Lachnospiraceae bacterium
ATTCTTGTGTCCCACTGTTTATTGTAAGATGGAGAACTAACTGACACAAAAAAAGGAGGAGGCGTTTCCTCCCCTCCCTAAAGAGGAAAGGGTATCCACGCCAATGAATTGATGAAAATGTTCTGATACTGTATAATGTCCATGAGCAATACAATTCCTTTCTTGGAAATGTGGGTTTGGTCGCTGACATTATACCAGAAAAAGGGTATTGCTCTTTTTATGTTCAAATGGGCCCTAACCCCTAGTAAACAAAGGATTTCTCGCGGCGATAGCCTCGAAGAAGTAGACACTACGAGGGAGAACAGTTATGGATCTTACAAATTCACTCAGCAACACCATCAGCAAGCTGGACAATTACGAGATGTCATCGATGTCTTACGCGTCTCTCCAGGATGCCAGGCGTCATCAGAGTAATGTCATCTCAAATGAGAGGATCCTGAAGGGAGACAGCATTCTTGACACCTACGAGGTGACATCCGACGCGATCTCCGGCGGCATGGGCAGCGTGTGGCGCGTGCACCATAACAGCTGGAATGTCGAACTGGCCATGAAACGGCCACAGCCGAGGTTTTTTGCGGAGGGCAGCGCCGAGCGGAAGGAGCAGTTCATCGACGAGTGCCAGAACTGGATCGATCTCGGCCTGCATCCGAACATTGTGTCCTGCTATTACATCCGTGAAATCGGCGGAGTCCCCTCGATCTTTTCGGAGTGGATGGACGGCGGCAGCCTGAAAGAAGCGATACAGAGCCGGATACTCTACGAAGGGACGGGTGAGGAAGTGCAGGAACGGATCCTGGATATCGCGATCCAGTCCCTGTGGGGTATTCTCTATTCTCATGAGAGAGACCTGGTGCACCAGGACATCAAGCCGGGAAACATCCTGCTGACAAAGGCATGGGAGGCAAAGGCGGCAGATTTCGGACTTGCCAGGGCTAGGAGCCGCCTGGAAGAAGGAGAAGCCTATGCGGGGCACACGACAGGCTATACGCTTGCATACTGTCCCCGGGAACAGTCGGAGGGTGCGGAGCCGGCCCCGTGGATGGATCTGTACGCCTGGGCGCTGACAGTCCTGGAGATGTATGTGTCGGACCGCGGCTGGGAAAAAGGAGCCGATGTGAAGGGCCGCCTGCAGGAATATGCTCAGAATCCACGTGTGGAAATGCCTGCGGCACTGACGGACTGCATTTCCGTCTGTGTTGACGATCCGGCTTCCTGTGATGAGAATGAGATCTCTGACAGGCTTCTCGGGATATACCGGGATACGACCGGGCGGGAGTATCCGCGGCCGGAGCCACAGACCGCCGGAACTACGGCAGATACGCTCAATAACTATGCGCTTTCCATGCTGGATCTGGGAATGACGGAGACTGCTCTGCTGTATTGGGACGAAGCCCTCAGACGCTTCCCGGATCATCAGGTCAGTGTATACAACCAAAGCCTGTATGAGTGGCGGACCGGAGCGATCGACGACACGGAGATGCTTCACAGGTGCGAGACTGCCGGCAAAATACAGGGATATGAGAAAATGGCTGAGCGCTGGATTGCGCAGGTCAATGCGGAGCGGGGAGAGGATCCGTCCAATTTGGGCGAGTCTGTCCGTGCTATAAAACAAAACTATGGTATCAACTACGGTGAGATGGTATGCAGTCCTGACGGGAAATACATCTATAATGTTCCAAGAACTGAAAAATCATGGATAGACTGTTATTCCACAGACACGCTGCAGCTTATATATTCAGCCGATTTACCCGCGTTTAAGACAAAACTATCCATAAGCAAAGACGGAAAGAACCTGTTTTATGTCTCCGGAGAAAGCAGTAAAAGCGCTACGCACCTGGTCGTATTAAATACGATAGACGGATCGTTGCTAAACCGGCTGCCGGTTGAGAAATTCTATTATGAAGACTATTGTATCCACCCGGACGGAAAGCATTGTTTTACGCATCAAGAGGAGAAACTCACAAAGTGGAATTACATCACCGGAGAAGCAGAGGCAGTGATCGATATGGGAAAACCCATAAGGCGGATATGCCTTACACCGGATGGAAGAATGCTCCTTGTCCAACTAAGCAATCCCTTACGTTCCCGTCTTAAAACAGAAGAGATGTATATGCTTGACGCTTCATCCATGGAGCATGTGTATACCTGGACATTTGACGAAAAGAAAAAAACTCCGTTTGATGCAGAAAAGGATTTCTTAAGGGAGATGCGGGCCAGGGCCTGTATGATTTCTTTCGATCATCCGGAAGCATTCACGTATGATCAGGTTGTCAGTTTTATAAACGGGAAGGAATTTATATTAAATGCTGACAGGACCCGTCTTCTCAGGAGGCATGAAGGTGTCGTTGAAGAGTGGGATACAAGTGTGCCCCGCTGCCTGTGTACGCTGACAAAGCCGCGTGAGAAACGGTATGTAAGTGAGATCTGCGCATCATCAGATTTATCATTGACAGCATCTTTGACATCTTCTAATTTTATCCTTGCAATGGAAGGAGAAGAAAGAAACCAGATAATATGGCTCCAAAACGGAATACTTGAAAGCCATCCTGCCCCCTGGGAATTGAGTGAAGCAAAAAGCTACATAGAGGTGACCGACACTGAGACTGAGGCGGCACGCATGGCAGATCAGATATGCTCGGCAATGGATCAGGGGGATCTGGGAAAAGCCTTAAAGCTTCTCGTTGAATCTGAAAAAGAATACGGTGCTCACCGTTACTTTTCATTGTACAGACAGCTGACCCGTTCCTGTGTGCAGAAAGATCCGATCCAGTTTTATGAGGCCGCAGGTTTTTCCGCCCAGGCGGTCATAGCTTTCGACCCGTCTTCAAATGAAACGGCGGTAGGAGAAGAAAATAAGATCCGTTTTTTCGATGACGAACTCAATGCTTCCGGTGAGCTGGATGCGCAGGACACGGTATTGAGCCTCTGCTATTCATGGAACGGGAACATGCTTGCGGCAGCTTTGCCGAACAGCCTGCGGATCTGGGATACAAAAAGCAGCAGGCTGCTGTATGATATCCAATATACGCACCATCCTTCAGAGAATCATGCGAAACTGGCTTTCACTCCGGATGACAGAGATCTTGTGTATTTCAGAAGTGAGAATGAGACCGGTGTCATTGATCTGGAGAGCGGCCTGGTTACACATGTCAATGATCAATTCAGAGGAGGCCAGTCCGGCAGTATTCTGTTTTCCCCTGACGGCAGGCAGATGTACATTGGTGGCTTCATCATGGATTATCCCGATCTGCGGGAAAGGATGGCTGTCAGCGGCGGCGCGGTGATCGGTCTGCTTCGTTCGGAGCACAAACTGGTGATGAAGGGTAAGAACGATATCACAATCTGGGATGCACTGGCCTGGAAAGTGGACAGCAGTTTCGAATTGATACCTAGAACCTTCACTCGTTCGACGCCTGCCTGGCGCCTCGCCCGCATGCGTTTAGGTGCCTGCGCATGGGGATGTGTGACTCCTGATGAAAAAAACCTGATACTTGGATATGAAAAATCCGTGCTGGAGTGGTGGTCCCTGCCCGGTCAGAAGATGATCATGGATCTGCCGTTTCCCGAAGAAACAATCAGAAGGCTTTATCTGTCTCCGGATGGGTGCGTACTTGCGGTCGTCACCAAGGAAAAGACGCGCCTTATGGCCATAAGGAGAGAACTGGAACTTAAGGATCCGGAAACCTCCGAAGAGATGACCGGCAGTCAACAGGAACAACCGGTATTCGTATCGATTCATGAAGACCGTCTGATCCGAAAAGGAGCGTTGTTCCATGATGAATACGAAGTGATGACAGATGCCGAGGAGAGCCGCGGGGACCTCAGGTGGCGGGTCCGGAATAAAGAGCAAAATACGGATCTTGCAATGCTTCGGCCGGACATCTGTTATGAAGGCGGATGGGGAGACAGACAGAAGGAGAGATTTACACAGCAGTTCGACAGATGGATCCGGCTGGGACATCATGACCAGATCATTTCCTGTGACGGGGTGCGTGAGATCGACGGCCTTCCGACCGTTTTTACGGAATGGATGGACTTTGGCTCTGTTCGCGACAAGATCAATGACGGATCACTGTACAGCGGCACGGAAGAAGAAATCCGGGACAGGATACTGCAGATCGCCCTTCGGATAGCGCAGGGACTTCAGTATGCCCACGGGCAGAATGTCGTCCATGAAAACATCAAGCCCGAAAAGATCCTCCTTACTGAAGACTGGCAGGTAAAGATCAATGACTTCCGAAATGCCAGAGCCTATCGGTACAGCACAACAGAAGAGGCGATGATGCCGAAAAATCGAGTATATACCCGGGATTACTGCAACAGCGCAGTGGGAAACGCCAGCAGGACGGATGACACCTATTCCTGGGCACTGACGGTCATGGAGATGTTTGATGGTAAGAGATACTGGAAACTGGGACGTTATTATGAGGTTTACTTCGCAGAAAAAAGAAAACCGCGCGTTCCGATCCCGCCGGAAGTCTGGGACATTTTGAGCGAGTGCATTACAGGAAAAGACAGGTACGGCAATGTGACAGATGACTTTTCCCGAATCATACGAAGGCTGGAACCGATCGTGTTTCCGCCGGAGCCTGAAGAAGAGCCGGAAACCTGGGAAGATGAAGCCCCGGAGTTCGAAGAAGAGCCGGAAACCTGGGATGATGAAACCCCGGAGTTCGAAGAAGAGCCGGAGCCGGAACCTGATGAAGAACCTGAGCCTGTGAATGAGAAGAAAAGAGGCTTCTTCAGCTGGATCGGGGATCTGTTCCGGTGATCCTCATCAGGCCTTATACAGTCAGTGAACTTCTGGGACGAAGAGAAACAGGGAGAAGAGGGATCAGAAAATGAAAATATTCTTTGACATGGATGATGTTCTCGCTGATTTCAGCAAGGGCGTGCAGGATATCTGCGGTATTGCTGTTCCGGATCAGGCTAAAGCTCCAAAGGAAGAAGACGATGCCATGTGGGCTGCAATCAGGGGTTCGGATCATTTTTACGACCATCTGAAACCGGTACAGGGAATGCCCGAATTGTTTATGGATTTATTTGAAAGATACGGGCAGGATTGTCAGATCCTGACAGCGGTTCCCAAGAAAGATAAGGGAATAGTTACAGCAGAAGAAGATAAAAAAAACTGGGTAAAGCGCGAACTGGATCCTGCAGTTATCGTCAATGTTGTCATTCGGGAGGAAAAGATAAACCACTGTAAAGGCAAAACCTCCGTTCTGATTGATGATCTGCCTTCGAACATTAAAGACTGGGAATCGCGTGGCGGCACGGGCATACTGTTTAAAAATGCCGGGGAGACCAGAAACAGACTGAAAGAATTGGGGATCCTGTAGGGCACCACAGGGCAGATGCCGGGTATCGGAAATGCAGGCATGCCCGGTGAACGCGGAAAGGGATTAAAGATACATGCATTATGCCATCGGAGATGTTCATGGCTG
>CADBNA010000041.1 GCA_902795835.1 uncultured Lachnospiraceae bacterium
CTGGCCGGACTTCGCGGCAGCGGCCGCACGGAGCTTTTCCGCAGCATTGTCGGGGCGGATCCGCATGACTGCGGTGAAATGATGGTGGCCGGCCGCAGCGTGCGCTACCGCTCGCCGGCAGAGGCCGTGCGGGACGGCGTCGTCTATCTCACGGAAGAGAGGGAGGCGGAAGGACTGGTTCCGATTGCTTCCGTCCGGCAGAACATAACCATGGGCATCCTTTCCCGGCTGTCCCGGTTCGGCTTCCTGCGCATTGCCAGGGAAAAAGAGCTTGTGAAGCAGCGGGTCGGAGACATTGACATCAAAGTCGCTTCTCCCGAACAGGAGGTGCAGCAGCTTTCCGGCGGCAACAAGCAAAAAGTGCTGATCGGCCGCGTGATGGAGCAGCAGCCGAAGGTCTGCCTGCTGGACGAGCCCACCCGGGGAGTGGATATCGAGGCCAAAGACAGCATTCTGCAGAGCATCCGGCAGGGCCTTTCCGGCGGCTCCTGCGTACTGGTCACATCCCCCGGCGTAGAGGACCTGATAAAGATCTGCGACCGCATCCTGATCCTCTATGAGGGACGGATCACGGAGAGCTTTGAACGGAGTGAGTTCTCGGAAGAAAAGATATACCGCGCCATGCAGGGCGAGGTTTTATGCAGAAAAGAGGCGGTTTCATGAAAACTTCGACAAAAATACAGCTGGCCCTGCTGAATAATCTGGTCTGGGTCATGGTGGCTGTATTCTTTCTGATCAACGCCGTGTTCACGCCGTCCTTCCTGACGGCCCGCAATCAGCTGAACATCCTGTTCCAGTCCGCCACACTGGGCCTGATGGTTCTCGGACAGGGCATCGTCATGATGGTCGGGGAACTGGATCTGTCTATGGAAGCCACGCTCGCTTTTGCGCCCGGCATAGCCGTGCTGATCGGCAACCAGCTGGGTCTTCCGGCTCCCCTTACCTTCTGCCTCACACTGCTGATCGGGACAGCGGTCGGCTGGTTCAACGGCATGTGCATGGTCAGGCTGCAGACGAATTCATTCCTGCTCACCATGTCTTCCCAGATCGTCATGCGCGGACTGGTGCTGTTTTTTGTACCGTTTTCCCTGGCGAATCTGGATCCGGCCTACACCTTCCTCGGAAGGGCAAGGATCGGAAGCCTGCAGGTGGCGGTCATCGCGCTGGTGCTGATTTACGCTTTGTTTGAACTTCTGTTCCGCCGCACGATCATGGGCAGGCAGGTGCTCCTGACCGGAGGAAACCGCACGGCAGCCTATATAGCCGGCATTCCCACAAACCGCGTCGTGGTCAGTGCCTTCATGCTGGCGGGTCTGCTGGCCTCCGTTGCCGGCCTGATCACCGCAGGCCGCCAGAATGCCGTCTCCAACAATATGGGAACCGGTCTGGTCATGATGGCCTTTGCCGGCGCAATTCTCGGCGGCTGCAGCTTCAACGGCGGCCTGGGCAGGCCCATCGGCATGCTGGGCGGCACACTGCTTCTGGGCATGCTGGACAATGCCCTGACACTGAACGGCGTCGACGTCAACCTGGTGAGCGCGACAAAGGGGGCACTGATCTTCGTGGCCATCCTGCTGGACCGGCTCCGCTTCCAGCTGACCGCCTGGATCATGCACCGCGAAAACCTGCGGCGCCTCACACAGAGCCGGCCGCAGTCGTAACAGCTGTAAATCCGGTGCTGCCGCATGGACTTTCCGGAATGTGAAAGTGTTCATTCTCATTTATAATCTAAAAAAGCAATAAAAGGAGGGTTACAAAGATGAGAAAAAAACTGCTGACAACTTTACTTGCCGCGGCTATGGCAGTCACACTGCCGGCTTCCGCCGTATCCGCCGAGACAGAGGACGGAAAAACCATCGGCATGGTCGTCAAGTACGCCCAGTCCGAATTTATCCAGGCCTTTATCATCGGGGCGCAGGATATCTGCGATAAGTACGGGTATGAGCTGAAAGTTGTCGACGCACAGGCAGACAGTGTCAAGATCATGGATGCCATCGACCAGTACATCACACAGGACATAGATGCTTTTATTCTGGCCGGCGCGGAGGATCTGGTGACGCTGGTTCCTGGCATAGAGCGCCTGAATGAGGAAAACATCCCGGTATTCGCCCTGGATACCTGCCCGGAGGGCGGCCGCGTAGAGATGTTTATCACCAACGACATCATTGAGTCCACCGAGAAGGCGGCCACCCAGATGATTGAAGGCATAAAGGAAAAAAATGACGGGGAGGTTCCGGAAGGCGTCATCATCGAGATCACCGGCGCCCTGGTAGATATGTATACCGACGACTGCCATGAGGGACTGATGAATGTGCTGGATCAGTATCCGCAGCTGACCGTCGTGCAGGGCGAAGGCAACTGGAACAATGAAGACTCCTATGCCAGAGCCAGCGACCTGCTCACCCGCTACGGCGACGACGTAGTGGGAATCTACGTGCACACGCCCGATATCATGGGCTCCGGCGTTGTGTCCGCCGTCGAATCCGCCGGCCTGAACCCGGAGGATTACTTCATCTCCGGCATCTGCATCGGCAAAGAGGGCATTGAACTGCTGAAGGCAGGCAAGCTGTATGCCGTCGTAGAGCAGCCTGCTCTGGATGCGGCCATGCTGACAGTGGAATACATCCACGACCTGCTGGAGGGCAAAGCCCTTCCGGAGCCGGGAGACACCATAACCGAAGAAGGCGCCCTGTGGTCACCGGCGGAGGTGATCGAAAACACCTACGCGGATGAAGGCCGCACAATGATCATTCAGGCACCGCTTATCCCGCAGGAATGCGATCCGAATGATCCGCAGCTGTGGGAAAACAGAATCTGAAAAACCGGAAATCAGCCGGA
>CADBNA010000042.1 GCA_902795835.1 uncultured Lachnospiraceae bacterium
GGCGGCTATATGATTGATGATATCATCACGGTCAACGGAATAGACTGCGTATCCTACACGGAACCCGAATCGGATCTCTGCGGCCTGATGTTTTTCCATCCGCAGGGCCTGAACTACGTTATCTGTGTCGTCGGATTCAGCTATTCACAGAATGTGGACACCATCGCGGCTGCTCTCTGCTCACTGACGCCTGACAGATAACAGGAGAAGGGGCTGCGGCTTCCAGAAAAATAATATCTGTCTGAGAACTCTGCCCTTTGCGGCAGAGTTCTTGCTTACCGGGGAGGAAAAAGCTATAATAACCCTGAAGGAACCACAGGAGGTAAATGTAATGAAAAAAAAGATATTTAGGAAAAAACTGCACCTGATGTCCTTATTGTGTGCTGCTCTGCTGACTGCGGGGCTGCTGGCCTGTCCCGTTGCCGCTTCTGATGGCAGCGCTGCCCTTGCAGACGTACTGATTCTCCGCAAAAACGGGACGAATACCACCACTATTCCGAATCCCTGGTCCGAGACAGATGATCTGGAGGAGGCGTGCGAGGGCTCGGGCATAGCTTTTACCGATCCGGTAGAACAGGCTATTCCGGACGGTCTGTCCCGCCGTCCGTACCGCTATATGGAAGACATGCTCGAAGTGATCTATGCCGATGACACCGACGAGCTGACAATCCGCGTATCAACGGAAAGGGAAGAACTTGAGCTGACCGGCGATTATAACAAGTACAGTAAGGAATGGGATGAGGTTTTCAAAGGTCTGCGGGCACATTGCAGCGGCGACGGAGAAACGATCAATGTCGCACTGTTTGACGGGACCGGTGTGCATTTTGCCGTGATGTATAATACCGGCGAGGAAGGCCGCGGGCTGACGCCTGATCAGCTGAAATCCCTTGTAATGTGTATGCAGGCATCTCCCCTTGCCTGAGGGAACGCCTTTCACATACGTACATCAGGCAGTATGCGGGCATATGTCCTCCCGAAAGCAGGGAGGACATATGCCGTAAAGACAGAATCACAAAGGAGCCAAACAGGATGGAGAAAAGCAAGATACTGGTCGTGGATGATGAGATGCGCATGCGCAAGCTGGTCCGGGATTTCCTGGTGAAAAAGGATTATACTGTCCTTGAGGCAGAAGACGGAGAAGAAGCGCTGAATCTGTTCTACGCAGAAAAGGATATCGCGCTTATCATCCTTGACGTGATGATGCCTAAGATCGACGGCTGGGAGGTGTGCAGGGAAATACGACGGGAGTCAAAAGTGCCTATCATTATGCTGACGGCCAGAGGTGATGAGAGAGATGAACTGATGGGCTTTGACCTGGGCGTAGATGAGTATATCTCCAAACCGTTCAGCCCCAAAATTCTGGTTGCACGGGTGGAGGCAATTCTTCGGAGAACCAGTCACTCCGGCAAAGAGGACATTCTGGAGGCAGGCGGGATCCGTATCAACAAATCCGCGCATGAGGTGACGGTAGACGGCGTTCCGGTGGAGCTGAGCTACAAGGAGTTTGAACTGCTCGCATATTTTCTGGAGAATCAGGGCATCGCTCTGTCCAGAGAAAAAATCCTGAATAATGTCTGGAATTATGATTATTACGGAGACGCCCGCACGATTGATACGCATGTAAAAAAGCTGAGAAGCAAGATCGGCGCAAAGGGAGAATATATCCGGACAATCTGGGGACTCGGATACAAGTTTGAGGCGGAATGAGAAGATCAATCAGAAAAAGAATTGCCTTTACGTTTATCGCGCTGATGACTGCCGTTCTGGCGGCGATCGGCGTTTTTCACTGGCTTTTTGTAGAAGCCTTCTACATTGCGGACAAGCAGAGGATAATCGTAGAGAGCTGGGACCGGATGGCAGACGGAAAGTATGAGGCGGATCCTGAAGATTTTGAGCATTACTGTTCTGTCAACAACCTGACATACTGTCTGACGGACCCCGGCATGACGCTGCTGCACACAAATGCACAGGACGGATCAGAGATGGCCGGCAAGCTGCTGGGCATTGTCCTGGGTATGGAAGATGAGAACACGAAAGTTCTGCGGGCAGCGGACAGCTACCGGGTGATTCGCATCAATGACCGCTTCAGCCGGATGGAATATCTTGAGTTATGGGGAACGCTGGCAAACGGCAATTATTATATTGTAGCCTGCCCGGTGGAGAGCATAGCCGAAGCGGCCAATATTTCAACACGCTTTTATATGATTGCCGGCATTGCTGCCGTAATGATCGGAGCAGTCATCATCTGGATGACGACCCGGAGAATCACCGAGCCGGTCCAGGAACTGACCGAGCTGTCCCGAAAAATGGCGGAGCTGGATTTTGACGCCAGATATGAAAGCGGGGGAGAAGATGAGATTGGCATACTCGGCAGAAATTTCAACACGATGTCTGAAAAGCTGGAGATGACGATCGGAGAGCTGAAGAGTGCAAATATCCGGCTGGAAAAGGACATTGAAGAGAAGCGGCAGATTGACGAGATGCGAAGGGAGTTCCTGGCAAGTGTGTCTCACGAGCTGAAAACGCCGATTGCACTGATTCAGGGATATGCTGAAGGCCTGAAGGACAATATCAGTGACGATCCTGAGAGCCGGGCGTTTTACTGTGACGTGATCATGGATGAATCGGCCAAGATGAATCATATGGTCCAGCAGCTCCTCACCCTCGATCAGCTCGAGTCAGGCTCTGACCGGCTGGAGATGGAGCGTTTTGACATGTATGAGCTGATCCGCGGAGTCCTTCAGGCTTCTGCGCTGCTCATAAGGCAGAATGAGGCCGCAGTGGAATTTGAAGCTGACGGGAAAATGCCTGTCTGGGGTGATGAGTTCCGGATAGAGGAAGTGGTGACGAATTACCTGACAAATGCACTGCATCATCTGGACGGCGACCGGAGGATCCGCATCAGCTGCACAAAAGAAGACGGCATTGTGACAACTGCCGTGTACAACAGCGGACAGCAGATCCCTCCTGACGAGCTGGACAAGATCTGGCTGAAATTCTATAAAGTAGACAAGGCCAGGACCAGGGCATATGGAGGAAGCGGCATCGGGCTTTCTATCGTAAAGGCGGTTATGGATGCGCACGGACAAAAATGCGGCGTCAGAAACGCCGCAGATGGAGTCGAATTCTATTTCACGCTGGATGCGGCAGGGAGTTAATACCCTCCCTCCGCATAGTACAGATCTGCCGAAGCTCCGTCATAATAGGCGCCGGCATCGCCGGGATATTCGGAATATCCTTCGGAATATCCGCCCATCATCTGGCTGGGATCCTGCATGGCATATGGATCCTGCACGGCGTTGGGATCCTGCATGGCATTAGGATCCTGCACGGCGTTGGGATCCTGCATGGCATTAGGATCCTGTATGGCGTTGGGATCCTGACCCTCAGGATTCTGCTCATCGGGATTCTCTTCTTCTTCGTCTTCCTCGTCTTCGTCGTCTTCTTTTTCTTCTTCTGCCAGTCTGGCTGCCAGAGCGGCCAGATAGTTGTCCAGATCGCTCGGCGGAGCCGGCCGGAGTTCATACGGAAGAGAGTAGTACATGACGACAGGCGTGTCATAGCTTGTGAGATTATAGATCTGGCCCGCAAGATCGACGGGAAGGTTTACACATCCGTGAGAACCGTTCCAGATATATTCCTCTCCGCCGAACACCCATTTCCAGTCAGCGTCGTGCAGTCCGACGCCGTCCTCCGTCAGTTTCATCCAGTAGGCGACCGGAGCTTCATAAGAATAGGTATTGTTCGGCAGCTGTTCACCCTTCAGGGTGGTGTTGGTCTCTCTTGAGAGCATCCAGAAGATCCCTTCCGGTGTAAAGTGACGCTCGTCCATAAGGCCGGATACGATATCTGTCTCCAGAACACACTGATAATTGCGGTAAACCCACAGGTGCTGGTTGCTCAGGTCGATCTCGACATAATCACCGCCTACACCGTAGTTATCGGAGGTTTTTGCGGCTTCACGGCTCAGATAAATGGGTTCCCGTGTGCCCCGGTACCCCGCCAGCAGAGCCTGGTTCAGTGCCTGTGCTTCGGACGCTTCATCGATCTCCCAGCCGTAATAGCTGGTGCCCGGCACGGTGACTTCTCCCATCCAGGTAGAGCCGAAAGTGCGGTCGTAGCCGACGGAATCGGTGATCTTGGCCATCTTGTCCACATAGTCAGCGATGTGCCGCTCCCAGGCTTCCTCATTGCGCGTGAACGTGCCGTCGCCATTGTCTGTGAGCCACGTCTCAATCACAGAGCGGTCGAGAACCTGATCCCCTGAGGGAAGCGTATAGGTGATTTCCGCTCCGAGTTCAGGATGCTCCTTAAGCAGCTTCTCCTCGGCCAGCCGCGCTTCTTCCTCGGCCTTTCTCTTTTTTTCCTCTTCCAGAGCCTTTTGCCGCTCAGCTTCTTCGATGGCACGCTGCTTTGCCTCTTCTTCGGCAATCCGCTCAGCCTCCGCTTCGGCGGTCTGCTTCTGGACAGCCAGGACAGAGAATATTTCCTCGCGCAGCTGATCCGGATCCTGCACGTCCATATCACGGCGCATCAGAAGAAGGCTGATCAGAATCACACCGCAGAGCACCACCATCAGAAGGATAGTGCCCAGAGTGGCAGCCAGTGTATTTTTTTTCCTGCGGGAATGCTTTCTTTTTCTCCCGGTAGAATACCCGGATGAATGATGACCTGACATAGAATTTTACCCCTTATTACTATGATCCGGAAGATTCTCCCCAGACTGCCGGATCATGATATCGCTAAATGCCATTATACACCATTTTACGGCAATAGGGTATAGAAAAATATTTCATGTCAGAACTGTCTTACCGGGCCAGAAGTCTGAAAAAACAGAGACGGATGCAAAACTCGCCTGCCAATCCGTGAGTTATCTGAAAAACGCCTGATTTAATCGGCAAAAAACAGTCTTACTGGCAGGGGATTTTTCTGCTATAATAAGTACAGATACAAATGACGGATATTAGAAGAGAGGCGTGCATGTATCAGAAAGGAGATTATGTGGTATATGGGACCAGCGGTCCCTGCATAGTGGAGGATGTAACGAAACTGAAAATTCCCGGGTGTGATTCAAAAAGGTTTTATTATGTACTGCGCCCGGTAAAGACCGGCAGAAGCGTGATTTATTCGCCGGTCGACAACCGCAAGGTTATGATCCGCCCTGTGCTGAGTGAGGAAGAAGCAACGGTTTTGCTTCGCGAGATTCCCGAGATCGGATTTCTCGAGATAGAGAATGAGAAGGTTCGGGAGGAAACATATAAGGATGTGCTTCATGACAGTGATCTGCGGCGGTGGATCGGGCTCATGAAGATGCTCTGCCGGAGACGGAGAGACCGCCAGCTGCAGGGCAGGAAGTTTACCGCGGTCGATGAGCGGTATTTGAAGGAGACGGAAGAGCTCCTGGGATGTGAACTGTCCATTGCACTTGGACAAGACCTGAAGACAGCAAGGGATATGCTGTTTTCCCAATTAGAAGAACTGACAACCGCCGGATGAGTATTCCAGAAGGAGAGGGACGTGAAAGCGTTCCTTTTTTATTGTGGTTTTCCGGAAGATGTACTATGATGATGGAATAAAGGAGGCGCAGACTATGGAGAATTCCAGCCGTTTTTTTGCCAATACGGCATGCAGGTACTATCCCTGCCATAAGGGACTGGAGGATTTTAACTGTCTGTTCTGTTATTGTCCGTTTTATCTGAAAGAGACCTGTCCCGGGAATCCGGTTTTCTGGAATAAGAAGGGAAGAATCATTAAGGACTGCACTTCGTGTGTATTTCCGCACCGTCCGGAAAACTATGACAAGGTAATTGATTTTATCAGGAAAGAGAATGAGAGGCGTACGTTCAGCGAAGAGATCGTCAGGAAGGCAAAACCGGTTCCGGAAAGCTGACTGACCGTCTCCTCTGGTGATGCGGAAAGGATACACATGGCATTTGAAAAAGAAACGCTGCCGGAAGATGCTGTTGCGATGGGATTTTCCCATGCCGGTTTCGCGAGGATTGAAACCCTGAAGACAATGGAAGAAGTGCGCAACATGTGTGCCGTGGACAAGTGCAATGCGTACGACAGGACCTGGACCTGTCCGCCCGGCTGCGGTACGGTTGAGGAGTGCCAGGAGAGGATGAGGCAGTACGACTGGGGGCTTCTGGTTCAGACAACGGCATCTCTGGAGGACAGCCTGGATTATGAGGGCATGATGGAGGGGGCCGAGAGACAGAGAGAAAACGCAGAGAAGCTGTACGGGATTCTGCGCGGCAAATACAGAGACGTACTGGCCCTTACCACAGCCAGCTGTGATATCTGCGCGAAATGCACATGGCCTGATGCTCCCTGCCGATTTCCGGAAAAAGCGACCGCAGCCATGGAAGGCTACGGTCTGCTGGTCAGCCAGGTGTGCAGGGATAACGGCATAGAGTATTACTACGGAAAAAATACGGTAACTTATACCGGGCTGTTTTTGATCCGGGACTGACGGATGCGGATGCCGTTGACTTCGACCTCATCCGTGACGGGAATGACAATGTACTCCCGGCCGTCAATCATACGGGTTTCGATCAGGTCCGTACGCGAGGCGCTGACGGTGATCTTCACATCCGGTGACTTTACTTCAAAATTTCTGGTGCTGGCCAGATTGCCGGCCATCAGCCGCGTATCGCAGATATGATCTTCATCCGGACCGGCATCGGAAGAGCCGGCCAGGGTCGTCCTGAAGGATTCTTCAAAATGATCCAGTGCCTCCTGTTCCGCGCCGCAGTCGGCAAGGAAGCGTTTCAGGTCAGCCTTGTCCAGGGGAGTCGGTTCCGGCTCCTCTTTTTTGCCTTCCAGCAGGGCATTCAGGTTTTCGTGAATTGTCTTGGCCTTTTCAAAATCACACGCTTCCCCGAAAGTTTCTTCCATGACAGAATTGAAAGCAGCCTTCTGGCCGCCGGCCGGCAGGGGGAGGGAGCAGCCAAGAAGATCCCCGATGATCTCCGGATGAAGGAGTTCGGAATTTTTCGTGTAATAGAGCAGGCTGTGGATGTCAGAGCCGCGGTCATTGAAGGCGGGATACAGAAAGGCCGTTTCCGGCATCTGCACCATCCGCTCCAGCTCCCTGTCTATGAATGAGTTGCTGGCCGGGTCATAGCACAGTCCCGGCTTGTCAAGGGACACCGGGCAGATGCAGCACAGCAGAAAGCTGTATACCTCTTCTGAGGCGTCTTCCATCTCTGTCAGGTCCGAGGCATGCCCCGGCACGTCATAGACGCCGTGTACGAGCAGGATCAGGTAGTTTTCTGCATAAAGGTATGTCCGGATGACACTGTCGAAGAATGCATCTGCCGCCGCATCATCTTTCAGTTCACTTTTCAGAAGGGCCAGAAGACCGGCCTGCTTTCCGCCTTCTGCCTCCTCAGCCAGAGGAAATTCCATATTGATGAGGTTTTTTCCCAGAGATCCGGAAAGGGATTTGCGGAACAGATCCGAGTATTTGAACATCTCTTCCTCGGGAAGGGAGAGAAAAGCCTCCCTCATCACGGCAATTTTCTCTTTATTGCCGTCCACATAGCACCCGCAGATCCTGTCAATCCGGGTGTCGTCCTTTTTCAGCAGTTTTCTGATCTCCAGTATTTCTTTCTTGTTCATCCCTGCAAAACTCCTTTCCGTCGGAAGCCCTGTATTGTGCCCTGTATTGTAGCAAAAAGAAAAGTATAAAAAAACACTTGCATTTTTCTGAGACGTATGGTAAAGTTCCTCTTGGTAGATTGGTCAAGGGGTTAAGACGCCGCCCTCTCACGGCGGAAACATGGGTTCGATTCCCATATCTACTGCGTTAAGCCTTGCAGCATATGCGAGGCTTTTTCTTTTGCCGGCCGCGGTTAACATGCAGGAGCGAAGCGGATGACAGACAACCGCTTTGCCGCTGCTGACAGGGGGGAGAAATGGCGAAAAAGAACAGCTATGATGAGAACAGCATTCAGGTCCTGGAAGGCCTGGAAGCTGTGCGCATGCGTCCGGGCATGTATATCGGAAGCACCGGACGCAAGGGACTGAATCATCTGATTTATGAAATTGTGGATAATTCCGTAGATGAACATCTGGCCGGATACTGTTCTGTGATCACGGTCGTTCTGGAGGCAGACGGATCCTGTACGGTGACGGACAACGGCCGCGGTGTGCCCGTCGGAATTCATGAGAAGGGCATGCCTGCGGAGAGACTGGTATATACGACACTCCATGCCGGGGGAAAGTTTGGCAATGAGGTCTACAAGACGAGCGGAGGCCTGCACGGCGTAGGCTCTTCGGTTGTCAATGCCCTTTCCGTCTATATGGATGTGCAGATCAGCCGTGACGGGTATATTCATCATGACCGTTTTGAACGGGGCGTTCCGGTCATTGAGCTTGAAGACGGACATCTGCCCACTCTGGGCCGCACAAAAGAGACCGGGACGCGGGTCAACTTCATGCCCGACGGAGAGATATTCGAGAAGACAAGGTTTTCATCCGGAGACCTGAAGAGCCGCATGCATGAGACGGCCTATCTGAATCCGGAGCTTACCATCGTTTTTCGCGACGAGAGAGACGGGCGCAGCGATGAAGTCATTTTCCATGAACCGGAGGGGATTACCGGCTTTGTAAAAGAACTGAACGCCAATCAGGAGACGCTTCACGACCCGGTGTATTTTAAGGGATCTTCAGACGGGATCACGGTTGAAGTCGCTTTTCAGTATATCCGGGATTTTCAGGAAAACGTACTGGGCTTCTGCAATACGATCTACAACGCAGAAGGCGGCACCCATATCACGGGATTCAAGACACAGTTTACAACGGTGATGAACAGCTACGCCCGTGAGCTGGGCATCCTGAAAGAGAAGGACGCCAATTTTACAGGAGCGGATATACGAAACGGCATGACGGCTGTGGTTTCCGTCAAACATCCGGATCCCCGCTTTGAGGGACAGACCAAGACAAAACTGGACAACCCGGATGCGGCAAAGGCGGCCGGAAAGGTCACGGGGGAAGAAGTGGTCCGTTACTTTGACCGGAACCTCCCTGTCCTGAAAACCGTTCTGGAGTGCGCCGAGCGCTCCGCTAAGATCCGCAGGACGACCGAAAAAGTAAAAACCAATATGCTGTCGAACCAGAAGTATTCATTTGATTCGAACGGCAAGCTGGCCAACTGTGAAAAAAAGGATCCGTCCCTCTGCGAGATATTCATTGTTGAGGGGGATTCTGCCGGCGGCTCCGCCAAGATGGCCCGAAACCGCAATTATCAGGCGATCTTTCCGATCCGGGGCAAAATTCTGAATGTTGAAAAGGCCAGCATTGACAAGGTCCTGGCAAACGCGGAGATCAAGGGGATGATCAATGCGTTCGGCTGCGGATTCTCCGAAGGTTTCGGCAATGATTTTGACATCGCAAAGCTCCGCTATGACAAGATCATCATCATGGCGGACGCCGATGTAGACGGGGCACACATCTCCACGCTGCTTCTGACGCTGTTTTACCGCTTTATGCCGGAACTGATCTACCAGGGACATATTTATATTGCCATGCCGCCGCTGTACAAGACGGTTCCCTCCCGCGGAGAGGGCGAATATCTGTATGATGACAAAGCTCTGGAGCGATACAGGAGAGATCATAAAGGCCAGAAGTATACCCTGCAGCGCTACAAGGGTCTGGGAGAAATGGATCCGGAACAGCTGTGGGAGACCACGCTCAATCCCGAGACACGGCGGCTGCGCCGCGTGGAGATCGAGGATGCAAGACTTGCCTCATCCATGACGGAGATCCTGATGGGGACGAGTGTGCCGCCCCGCAGGGCGTTTATCTATGAACACGCAACAGATGCGGAAATAGATGCGTGACAAAAACTTTCTGACAAATCCGGCTGTATATGCTATAATAAAATCCACGTATATTTCGCAAAGGAGGACTGCACTATGTCATTAGGAGGTTTTGTCGGCGGCCAGCTGGCAAATGTTGTCGAGTGGGAACAATTTGATGAGCGGCAGCTTTTCTGGAAATGGAATAATTCTGAGATAAAAAAAGGCAGCCGTCTGATTATAAGACCCGGCCAGGATGCCATTTTCATGAGCAATGGCGCTGTGGAAGGTGTATTTCGTGATGAAGGAAGCTATGACATTGAATCCCAGATCATTCCGTTCCTTTCTACACTGAAGGGATTCAAGTTCGGTTTCAACAGCGGCATGCGTGCCGAGGTTCTCTTTGTCAATACAAAAGAGATTACCGAAAAATGGGGCACAAAAAACGCGATCATGATTCCCGCACAGGGTCTTCCCGGAGGCATGCCGATCCGCGCGTTCGGCACATTTGGCTGCAAAATCTCTGACTATGAAGTGATGATTGATAAGATCGCCGGGGTCCGCAGCAGCTATTCCATCGATGACGTAAAAGAGCGTGTCATCTCAAAGCTGGATCAGCTGCTGATGAAGTGGATCGTCACCGAGGGAAAGGATATGTTTAACCTCCAGGCTTATGCCGGAGATATCGGTGCGGGAATAGCCGGTGACCTGAACGAGGAGATGAACAAGATCGGCCTTTCGATCACAGATTTCTCCATTTCCAGCGTTTCCTATCCGGAAGAGATCCAGAAGATGGCCGAGAAGGTAGCCGCGCAGAGCATGATCGGCGGAAACATCAATCTGTACCAGCAGGTGGCCATGGCTGACGCACTCTCGCAGGGCGGAGACAGCGCGGTCGGTTCAACCGCTGCTTCGATGGCCGGCCTCGGTGTCGGAATGCAGATGGGTCAGCAGATGATGAATCAGATGGGCATGGGACAGCAGGCCCCGCAGGGCTATCCGCAGGCGCCTCAGGGTTACCCCCAGATGCCGCAGGATGGCGCCGAACCGGCACGGGCTGCTGCCGGGACCGTCAATTTCTGCCCGAACTGCGGGACAAAGACAGAAGGAGCGAAGTTCTGCCCGAACTGCGGGACAAAACTGGGGTAATTCTCTGACAGAAAGCAATACAGGAGGACTCTATGCAGCTTCTTGAAGAACGGATTCGAAGAGACGGTATTGTCAAACCAGGGGATGTACTGAAGGTTGACAATTTCCTGAATCACCAGATTGATGTTGAATTGCTGGGAGAGATGGGGAAGGAATTCCGCAGGCTGTTTGCAGACTGCAGGATCGACAAGATTCTGACAATCGAAGCGTCCGGAATTGCCATTGCCTGTATAGCCGCACAGTATTTCGGCGTGCCGGTGGTATTTGCCAAGAAAACCCGGAGCATCAATATCGACGGGGAAGTCTATGCCACACGGATCGAATCCTTTACGAAAAAGCGCGTATATGATGTAATTGTTTCCAAGAAATATCTTCTTCCCGGAGAACACATGCTGATTATCGATGATTTTCTGGCCAACGGCTGTGCTGTCCGCGGCCTGATTGATCTGGCAGACAGCGCAGGCGCTGTGGTGGAGGGGGTCGGCATAGCCATAGAAAAAGGGCAGATGCCGGGCGGAAAGATGCTCAGGGAAAAAGGGGTCCGCGTCGAATCTCTGGCAATTATTGAGAGCATGGACGAGAAAACCGGTGAGATTGTTTTTCGTCACTGACTGATAAAAGAAAGATGAAGCCTATATGAAATGTCCGTATTGCAATCAGGATAACACAAGGGTTGTGGATTCCCGTCCGGTCGAGGATGACAACTCTATCCGGCGCCGCCGGATCTGCGACGGCTGCGGAAAGCGGTTCACCACCTATGAAAAAATAGAGATGATTCCGCTTATAGTCATCAAAAAAGACCAGAGCAGGGAGGAATACGACCGCAACAAGGTATTCAGCGGCGTCATGCGGGCCTGTCACAAGCGGGCGGTATCTGTTCAGGAAATGAATGATCTTGTCAATCAGGTGGAGATCGAGATCTTCAACCGGGAGGACAAGGAGATCCGGAGCAGTGAGATCGGTGA
>CADBNA010000043.1 GCA_902795835.1 uncultured Lachnospiraceae bacterium
TCTGACGGCCGGCATACAGAGGAACTGACAATTACCGTAGAAAAAGGAGAACTGGAGATCACTTCGGTCGAGGGAGGCATCCTCCTGGATCTGGTGAGCGGGGAACAGCTGCAGGAACTGGAGAAGACTGCAGAAGATTCTTCCGGACCGGATCTGTCCGAGATCGGATATATATCCATATCCCGCTTCAACGGCACGACTTCCGACCAGTTCCGGAACCTGTACGCAGATCTGAAGGAACAGGGCATGAAGGCGCTGATCATTGATCTGAGAGAGAATCTGGGCGGTATTGTCGAAGGCTGCTGCGAAACACTCAGACAGATCCTGCCGGAGGGCGTCATCGTCTATGAAAAGGACCGGAGCGGTCCGGAACGCACCCGCACCTGTGACGGTGAAACGCCCATTGATATTCCGCTGGTGCTGCTTGTAAACGGGCACACGGCAAGTGCCGCGGAGATTTTTGCGGGAGCGGTGCAGGATTACGGGATCGGAACGATTGTGGGGACGCAGACCTACGGAAAAGGTGTGGAACAGAATTCGTATACCTTTTCAGACGGCAGTGTCCTGAAGCTGACGACGACAAACTATTATACGCCGGATCATCATGACCTCAACGAGGTCGGCATCACGCCGGACATTGTAATTGAGCAGACGGATGAGGATGCAACCGACCGGCAGGCAGAGAAAGCAGTGGGAGTGCTGAGAGGAGACGAATCTTGAGAGAATACTATCTGGCAGTTGACATCGGCGCTTCCGGCGGCAGACATATTCTGGGATGGCTGGAGGACGGCAGGCTTCACACAGAAGAGGTGTGGCGCTTTGCAAATGGGATGCAGGAAAAAAACGGTACGCTTGTGTGGGATACAGAGTCTCTGTTCCGGGAAATACTGGCCGGTATGCGCAGGTGCCGGGAAATCGGCAGGATACCGGTCAGTATGGGAATTGACACCTGGGGCGTCGACCATGTCCTGCTGGATGCGGAAGGCAGTGTGCTGGGACAGACATGGGCCTACCGAGACAGCCGCACGGCGGGGATGGACAAAGAGGTGTACCGCCTGATTCCGGAAACGGACCTGTACGTCCGCACGGGTATTCAGAAGCAGCTTTTTAACACGATCTACCAGCTGATGGCTGTCCGCAGGCAGACGCCGGAGATCCTGGAGAGGGCTGCACGTATGCTGATGCTGCCGGATTATTTCCATTTCCTTCTCACCGGCCGCGCCATGACAGAGTATACCAATGCGACAACGACCCAGCTGGTCAGCCCGGAGACGAAGGACTGGGACCGGGAGCTGATCCGCCTGCTGGGCTATCCGGAAAGAATTTTCGGAGAGATTCATGCGCCGGGCACGCCGGTCGGCCGCCTGCTGCCTGAGATCCGGGAGATGGTGGGATATGACTGTCTGGTCACCCTTCCCGCCACACATGACACAGGCTCGGCTGTGGCAGCTGTTCCCGCTGAGGAGGAGGACTTCCTGTATATCAGTTCCGGCACCTGGTCCCTGATGGGAACAGAGCGGGAAGCCGCAGACTGCTCCGAAAAGAGCATGCATCTGAACCTTACCAATGAAGGAGGCGTGGGATACCGCTTCCGCTATCTGAAAAACATTATGGGCCTGTGGATGATCCAGTCTGTGCGGCAGGAGTTCCCGCAGAAATATGATTACGGAACCCTCTGCGCCCGGGCGGCAGAGACGGACATCCGGTCGCTGATCGACTGCAATGATGAGCGGTTCCTGGCCCCGAAAAGCATGACAGCGGCCATTCAGGACTGCTGCAGAGAGACGGGCCAGCCCGTGCCGGAGAGCCCGTGGGAGATCGCCGCCGTCATTTACAACAGTCTGGGCAGATGCTATGGAGAGACGGCTGCCCAGATAGAAGAGATGACAGGGAAACACTACGACAGGATTTATGTGGTAGGGGGCGGTTCGCAGGCAGAATACCTGAACCAGGTGACGGCTGCCGCTGCCGGACGCACCGTATCGGCGGGCCCGGCCGAGGCCACGGCGGCGGGAAACCTGGCTGTGCAGATGCTCTCCGCCGGTCTGTTTTCATCCCTGAGAGAAGCCCGGGCCTGCATCAGAGAATCCTGTGCTGTGAAAATATATCCGTAACGGGAGAAGCCCGGACCGGTATCAGAGAATCACAAGCTGTAAATAACCGAATATACGTTACTGGCAGGGAACACACGAATCGTACGAATGCGATTCAATGTCTGGAAGCGAGAACAGGAGGAAACAAAAAATGAATGTGACAGACTTGTCCTGTGTAAAAGGGTTTATCCGGATGTGCACCGATGGCTGGCTGCAGGGCTGGCATGAACGCAACGGCGGCAACATGACATACCGCATGAAAGAAGAAGAGGCCGGCGCTGTCCGCAGCCAGCTGCTGCCCCGCGGCGACTGGGTTCCGATGGGAGTGACAGGAGAAAATCTGGGCGGCGCCTATTTCCTTACAACCGGCAGCGGAAAGTTTTTCCGCAATGTAGAGCCGGCTCCCTGGGAAAACATCGGTATTGTTGAGATCAATCAGGCAGGAGATTCCTGGCGGATTGTCTGGGGGCTGGAAAATGACGCAAAGCCGACCAGCGAGTTCCCCTCCCATTTCATGAATCACAGCGTCCGCACAGCTGTTACCGGCGGGACAGACAGGGTGATTTATCACTGCCATCCGGTTAATCTGATTGCGCTCAGCTCCGTACTGCCGTTGACGGACCGTGACTTTTCAAGAGTTCTCTGGAAGAGTATGACGGAATGCCCGGTCGTATTCCCGGAGGGGGTAGGCGTCGTTCCGTGGATGGTGCCGGGCGGACCGGAGATTGCTCTGGCCAGCTGCGAGAAGATGAAGAAATACCAGGCCGTCATCTGGGCGCAGCACGGCCTCTTCGTGACGGGACCGGATTTTGACACGGCATTCGGCCTTGCGCACACAATCGAGAAGAGCGCAGAGATCTACTGGCGTATTCTTGCCACCGGCCAGCCGTTGCTGCAGAGCATCACCGACGAAGGACTGCGGGCAGTGGCCGATGCATTCGGGGTGAAGCTGCCGGAAGAGTTTCTGGATGAGTGAAACAGGCAGTGGTAACGGACGCCGGCGCAGAGTCAGGGCACCCCTCTGCAAGGGTGACCTGCCTGCATCTGTGACCGTATCCCCCCTCTTTTCATCCCACGGCATCATAGCTGCCGGTCCCGAAATCACTCTGCGGCCCCATGCCTTCCGGGCCGCTGAAACCATTCTGCGGGTTCCTGCCTTCCCGTGCACCGAATTCGCCGCCAGGCTGCATGCCGTTCGGTATGCCGGGCTGCCCGCCCATCTTTCCCTGGCCGTCCATTCCGCCGAAACCGTCCATTCCGCCGAAA
>CADBNA010000044.1 GCA_902795835.1 uncultured Lachnospiraceae bacterium
CTAAAGTGTGTAAATATCCAGAAGGGAACCTCCGCAGCGTCGGTACTTAGCGAAAGCTTGCTTGAGCTTTAGTACCGCTACGCGAGGACAGAGCGCAAGCGTTTCCCGTATGGATATTTATACACGATAGTTTTTAATGCAACAGCCTCTTTCTTGCGAACCGATATTCTTTTTCTGAGAGTCAGACACCTTTTAATACATTCCCAAGAATTTCTATCCCCTGCCGGATTCTGTCTGGCGCCACGCCGCCAAAGCTCAGACGCATGCAGTTTGTTCCGGCTCCTTTCCTGTCCGCGAAGAATCCTTCACCCGGAACATAGGAGACCTTTGCCTTCATGGCTGCCGGCAGCAGCTCTGTCGTGTTGATACCATCCGGCAGCTCCACCCAGGAAAACAGGCCTCCTTCCGGGAAAACACGTTTTGAGCCTGCGGGGAAGAACCGGTCGATCGATTCAATCATGGCATCCCTGCGAATGCGGTAGATCGAATTGACTTTTTCCAGATGCTGCTGATAGTATCCGCGCCGGAAATACTCCTCACAGAGGACCTGTGAGATCTGCGGTGCGTGAGAATTCGTCGCGGTTTTTGCGTCGTACAGCTTCCGGATGATGTAAGGCGCCGCATACACGAATCCCAGCCGGGCCCCGGGCGAGAAAATCTTTGAAAAGCTGCTGGCCAGTACCGTGTGCCCGGTCTGGTCATAAGATTTGATATAGGGCAGGGAAGAGCCGGAATAGCGCAGATCCCGGTACGGGTCATCCTCGATGATCAGCACGTCATACCGGCTGCCCAGTTCTGCGACCTGCGGCCTTCTCTCCGCGCTGAGGGTGCGGCCAGTCGGATTCTGGAAGGTGGGGATGACGTAGGCCATCTTCGGATGATATTTCTGCATCTTTTCTTCCAGGTCTTCCGGCACGATGCCGTCATCATCCATGTCTACCGGGATACACTTCGCCTGGAACATGTCAAAAATCTCGATACAGTGTACGAAGCTGGGAGATTCCACCAGGATCACATCTCCCGGATTGATAAACATCTGACAGAGAAGGTTGACCGTTTCCAGTCCTCCGCTGACGATCATGATCTCTTCCGGGTCTGCCAGAAGCCCGTGGGGACGAAGCAGAGTGTCCGCTACTGCCTGCCGCAGGCCGGGGCTGCCGGAAGGCTTTCCGTACTGCATCGCCTCGATCCCCCTGGAATCACTGCGGATCACATCATTGGCGATTTCACGGAGCAGATCCACAGGGAGGGCTTCCGCCGCGGGGGCGCCTCCGCTGAAGGAGATGATTTCCGGGTCGGTCATAGACTGAAAAAGACCGCGAACAACCTCCGCGGTTTTTTCCATGTACAGAACACGCTCAGCATATTGTGGCATACATTCCGCCTTTCTGAACAGCACTTTTTAATCTATTCTGTGTTGATAAGAAGCGGTTTATATTTTATGCAATATACATCGAAAACACAAGTTTAAATTCATTCACAGTTTCAGCCGAACAGTTCACTGCTTTTCATGAGAAGAGGATCTGTGTACGTGGTAATGCTCTCATAAACCGGCATCAGCCGCTTATAGACCGCCGCGTCAGCGGGATCCGGCGTGAATCTGGCACCTTCGCGGACCATATGAGACACAGCCTCTTCAAAGGAAGCGTATACGCCCAGCCCGGCCGCCGCGCAGATGGCTGCGCCCAGTCCGGCTGCGCCTGTCACGGCATTCCGGATGGCGTCTCTGCCGAAAACATCCGCAAAAATCTGCATGAACAGGTCGCTCTGCGCCCCTCCGCCGGTAATGATCAGCTTTCCGAGAGATGCCCGGACTTCTCGGAGCATATCATCGGTATGCTTTTTCATGGTCATGGCGATGGCTTCGAGAATAGAGCGGTAGATATGGGCACGTGTATGGCGGCCGTCAAAGCCGATCATGATCCCTTTGCGATAGGGCGTGTCCACGTCCGCAAGCCAGTGGAGAACGGTCATCAGGCCGTCGGAGCCTGCGCTGACAGCTGCCGCCTCCCGGCCGAGGAGTTCCTCTGCCGACAACCCCTGTTCTTCGGCGATTCTCAGGAACCCTTCTCCGAGCACATCCCGGAACCAGCTGACGGTCCACATGCCCCGGCGGATCCCGTTGCTGTCATAGAGATACTTTCCCGGCACACTGGAAAACTTTGGCCATGCATAGGATGTTCCCCTGAGATTCTCCCTGCCCTCCATCATGGCAGTCGTGTAGGTCCCCAGAGAGATACAGACCGTGTCTGGCCCCATGCATCCGGATCCGAGTCCTTCGACGGCTTTGTCGTTGCCGGTCGCCACTACGGGCAGACCTGCCGGCAGGCCGGTTGCCTCCGATGCTTCCTCCGTGACATATCCCAGGATATCTCCGGGCATCACAAGATCGAACAGCATATCACGCGGCATGCCGGTCGCCTCATAGGCAGCCGGGTCATCTGACCACTGCCAGCGGTCCGCGTCCACAGGCCATCCGTACTCATAATTGGAGATGGTGTCTTTTTTTTCTCCGGTCAGCCGGAAGGTGATATACCCCGATGAGGCAGTGATATACCGCACATCCGCATTCTCATGGGAATACGGGCGGGACATCCGGATATCCATCCAGGACAGGGCAGGCTGGGCGAGCATGCCGTCAGACCGCAGGTAGGCGCGGCAGCAGCGGATCGTGCACAGGCCGATTCCCAGGATATCAGCCGGGTCTCCCTGAAAGCGGTTCATACAGTCGCGGGATGCCGTACAGACAGCATCCCACCAGTCATCGCCCGGATGCTCTACATAGCCGGGCTGCGGGAGCACATACGGCCGGAGAGGCGCTTTTCCCTCGCAGATGACCGTCCCTTTCGTATCAAAGACGGTAATCTTTGCGCTTTGTGATCCTTCATCGATTCCAATCAGATATTTTTCACTCATTTTCTGCCCCTTCAGCGCACCAGATAGCCGCCGTCTACGACAAGAATCGTTCCATTTACATAATCAGAAGCCTTGCTGGCAAGGAAAACCATGGCCCCCATGAGATCCTGGCGCTCGCCCCAGCGGTCAGCCGGGATGTGCTCCCTGATTTTTCTGTATCTGGGATCATCCTCGTTTCCGCTGCCGGTGGAGGCTGTCAGTGCCGTCTGGAAATAGCCCGGGGCGATCCCGTTGACCGTGATGCCGTATTGCCCGAGCTCGTCCGCATAGGCCTTTGTAAGGCCTGCCAGGCCGGCCTTCATAGCCGCGTAGGCCGGAGACCCCAGACCGCCCAGGAAGGAGAAGAGGGAACAGATATTGATAATGCGGCCGCTGCGCTGCGGAATCATATAGCGGGCGACGGCATGGCTCAGGTCAAAGGCGCCTGTGAGGTTGATGGCTATCATGGGATCCCACTTATCCCTTCCGAAGTCCAGCACATCCGCGATCAGGCAGATGCCGGCGCAGTTGACCAGGATGTCAATGCTGCCGAACTCCTCTGCGCACGCATCAGCCACCCTGTCACAGATGCCGTCTTCCGTGATGTCCCCGAGCATGAAGGCATATTTCACGCCGCAGGCCTCAATGAGCTTCCGTGTTGTCCCGTCATCGTCCACTGCCGCAAAGACAAAGATGTTGGCGCCCGCTTTGGCAAGAGCCAGGGCAAAGGCCTGGCCGAGGCCGCTGACGCCGCCGGTCACAATGGCATTTTTTCCTTTCAGTGAAAAGAAATCAAGACTGAAATCATCAATATTCTTTAACATAGCTTTCGTCCTCCCTGCTTTAAAAAAAGAAGGAATGCCGGACAGACAAAAAAGCCTGCCGGCATTACCTCCTCTCTGCAATCTCTCCGGTAATTGAGTTGAAAATACCATTTCGCATAATAGCTGTCAATGGTTTTTTGCTCCATTTGACGAATCGGCGAAGGATTTGCGTGACAAGCCGGACTGAAACGAGAAAAACTGCCAATAACAGGCCGGAAAATCAGTTTTTGATTGACAATTCTGACAGCGTTGCCTATACTAAAAGCAGGTTACGGAGAGATGATAGAGAGAGTAACCCGTTCGGCGCAGGTCTTTTTTGCGTGGAGCGGGTTTTTTTTATCCCCATAAAAATGCAGGGAGATGAAAGGAGAGCGTTATGTCCGGATTGTCCAGAACAGAAATCGCAGAAGAACTGATCCGCCTGACCGGACCGGAGCAGGTGGTTACGGATGAAGAGATCCTGAAGGAGAGCAGCCTGGACCGGTACCGGAAGTTTGAACAGTGCCATCAGGTCTATACCCGTCCCATTCCCGCGGCAGTTGTGTATGCACACAGCACGGACGAAGTGTCTGCCATACTGAAATTCGCGGATGAGAACGGAATCAATATTGTGCCCCGTACGGGTCAGTCCGCCATTGAAGGCGGTCTGGAGACGGCTGTGGAGAATTCTGTCGTCCTGGACGGGTCTGCCATGAATCAGATCCTGTCCATTGATACGGAGAACATGCAGGTGACATGTCAGTGCGGCGTACCGCTCCAGGACCTGGATGACCGTCTCCGCGCCATGGGCTATACGACCGGCCATTCACCCCAGTCCAAGCCGCTGGCACAGATGGGCGGTCTGGTGGCCACCAGGAGCATCGGCCAGTTTTCCACTCTTTACGGGGGAATCGAAGAAATGCTGGTGGGCTGTGAAGTCGTCTTCCCGGGCGGAAAAGTCTGCCGGATCAAAAATGTCCCGAGACGCTCGGTGGGGCCTGACATCCGGCATATTGTGCTGGGCAATGAAGGCGCGCTGTGCTTTATCACCGAGGTAACAGTCAAGATCTATCGGTACCGGCCGGAGAACAACATTTACCTGGGCTACCGGATCGGCAGCATGAAGGACGGATTTGACGCGCTCCGGGCGGTGATGGTCGAAGGATACCGTCCTTCCGTGGCCAGACTGTATGATGTAGCTGACTCTGCATCCCACTTTGACTGGGCGGAGGGCAAGAATGTCATCCTGTTTATGACGGAAGGACCCAAAGCCGTCTCCGAGGTTTCGGCTAAGGGAATTGACGAGATCGTCAGGACATTTCCCAATGTCACTCCGGTGGATCCGGTATGGATCGAGAAATGGTTTGCCCATCTGAACTGGGGGCCGGAGCAGATCGCCCAGGAGAGAGAGGAGATCCTCGCGACGGACAATATCGGCATTACCACGGAGATCTCCGGCTGCTGGAGCTCTATGAATGACATCTACGAATCAGTCATGAGCCGTCTTCAGAATGAAGTTCCCGACCTGACGATGATCGGTGCGCATTCCTCCCACAGCTATATCAACGGCACGAATATCTATTTTACCTATTACTATAATGTCGTAGACTGCCGCCCGGAGGATGAGATCAACAAGTACCACAATCTGATCAACCGCATTATCTGCGAAGAGACGGTGCGGTTCGGCGGATCCATTGCCCACCACCACGGACTGGGAAAGGCCAGGGCTCACTATGTGTATGAAGAATACGGCTCTTCCGTCTATATGTTGGAGAAGCTGAAAGAGGCCTTTGACCCGCATCATGTCATGAACATGGGCACATTGCTTCCGCTTTCCAGGAACGAAGAGAATCCCTGGATTTTCTGAGAGATTGGGGGGAGAGCCTGGTGAGAATACTTGTCTGTTTTCACACGCTGGCGGATCTGGAGCTTCTCTCCGAAAAGGACTGGCAGGAGGCCGGCAGTGCCGGCACAGCCGACACCTCCTATCTGAAAAAGAAGCTGAACTGTTATGATGAGAGCGCCCTGGAGCTGGCCTGCCGCGCAGCCGATATCTGCAGAAAGCGGCAGGAGAGCTGCCTTCTGGATGCGGTGACAGTCGGAGGGGCGGAAAATGACGGCTTCCTGGATACGCTTTCCGCACTGGGATACACCCGGACGGAGCGGATTGACCCCGGGAGCCGGCGGATGGAGACATTCAGCGCAGAAGAAATTGCCGGCATCCTGCTGGCCTGGATTCGCCGGCAGAAGCCATATGACCTGATCCTGACCGGACTGCAGAGCGGAGACGGCAACCGGGGCATGGTCCCGCATCTGATTGCCGCCGGCCTGCAGATCCCCTGCATCGGGCGGGTTACGGATTTTCGGCCGGAACAGTCCGGACGGCAGACTGCCGTTGTCTGGGAAGAAGGCGGCTGTGTCTGTACGGCGTGCCTGCCCCATCCCTTTGTCATGGCGGTGGGAAATGCCGCCCAGTCCTTTCTGCGGGTGCCGACACTGCGACAGCGGATGGAAGCCGGCCGGCAGGGCAGATCCGTATCGCTGGTATCAGCAGAGGAACTGATAAGTGAGCTGCCGGCAGTTGAGCCGCCTTCAGATGAACTGCCGGTACGGTTCTGCGGAATGCGTCCCGTGTCGGAAAAAAGGGATACCGTCACCATAGACGGCGTAGACCCTGACGCAGCAGCGGGCATCATGCTGGAGTATTTTCAGAAATGGGCAGGCGGCACGGAGGCAAAAGATCCTTCAGAGAAAGAAACCGGATGGTCAGAAGCCGGACAGTCAGAAACCGGATGGTCAGAAGCCGGACAATCAGAAGAGGAGACCGCTCATGCAGACGGCCTGTCCGGACTGAAATATGCAGTCATCATAGATGAACAGGCGCCTGACCGGGAAAAACAGGCCGGCCGGATCCGGGCATTCCTGCTCCGGAGCGGCCTGAAAGCAGAATCCGGCACAGCGATTGTATTTGGACTCCCCGAAGATTTCGAGTCACAGGAGAAAATCCTTGAACGATTCCCGTTTCCCGAAGTCATAGCCGTGACAGGAGGGATCCCTTCCCACCTGGAGAACTGGAAACTGCTGAAAGAACTGTGCCCGGATACGGAA
>CADBNA010000045.1 GCA_902795835.1 uncultured Lachnospiraceae bacterium
ATGGGCCGCATGCAGGAGGGCACGCTGATCGTAAAGATATCAGGCGATCTGTACCGCACGGCGTGGGAAATCCCGGCGAAGCTGAACTGCTATGACGATTTTGCGCTGGTCCGGCGCGCGGCGGAGGATGCTTTCTGCCAGCGCTTCCCGGATGATGACGATGCACTCCGCAGGCGGATCGCTTCGGCGAAGACAGGTGTTTGAAAGAGTATTTGTGAGTGCCTGGCGGCATCAGACAATATTTCTGAGTATTCAGAAGTAACTGGCAGTATTTGGCAGAATAATTTTAGGAGTATTCAAGGGGATTAATAAGTAATAAGGAGTATAAGGGGAATCTATGGAACCAGATCAGAACAACAGAAATCACAACGGACCCGGCGGCAACAACCAGAGACAGACCTGGATGGTCATCTCGATCTGCCTCGTTATCAGCCTCATGCTCTTTAACTATTTCGGGGATGTGACGCAGCGCTCAGGCTCCAAGGAGATCAGCTACGACGCATTTCTGGAGATGGTCCGGAAGGACGAGGTTGAAAAAGTCCTCCTCGAAGAAGAAAAAATCGTGATCACGCCCAAGGAAAAAACGGGCGACATGACCTATCAGGCCACGCTGCTGGGCGATGAGAACAATCTTCTCGAAGTGCTGGAGGGCACCGGCATCGAGTACAAGAAAAAAGCCCCCAATGTCGCGGCAAACGTGGTGTCCGCGATCCTGAGCATTATCCTGCCGCTGGTCATGCTGCTGGTCGGGTGGAACATCATCATGCGCTATATGAACAAAAACGGCGGCATGATGGGCATCGGCAAGAGCAAGGCCAGAAGCTACGTGCAGAAGGACACCGGCGTCACGTTCATGGACGTGGCCGGCGAGGAAGAGGCCAAGGACTCTCTTAAGGAGGTCGTGGAATTCCTGCACGACCCCTCCCGGTATGTCGCCATCGGAGCCAAGCTGCCGAAGGGCGCCCTGCTGGTCGGGCCTCCCGGAACGGGAAAAACGCTCCTGGCAAAAGCCGTCGCCGGCGAGGCGCACGTGCCGTTTTTCTCGCTCTCCGGCTCGGAGTTCGTCGAAATGTTCGTCGGCGTGGGCGCATCCCGCGTCCGCGACCTGTTCGAAGAAGCCAAAAAGTCCGCGCCCTGCATCATCTTTATCGATGAGATCGATGCCATCGGCAAGACCAGGGACACCCATTTCGGCGGAAATGATGAACGCGAGCAGACCCTGAACCAGCTGCTGGCCGAGATGGACGGCTTTGACAGCCAGTCCGGCCTCCTGATCCTGGGCGCCACCAACCGCCCCGAGGTACTGGACCCCGCGCTGCTGCGCCCCGGCCGTTTTGACCGGCGGATCATCGTGGACCGGCCGGACCTGAAGGGCCGCATCAACATCCTGAAGGTGCACGCCCGCAAAGTCAAACTGGATGAGACGGTCAACCTGGAAGACATCGCCCTGGCCACGTCCGGCGCCGTCGGATCGGAGCTGGCAAACATGGTCAACGAGGCGGCCATCCTGGCCGTCAAACATGGCAGGGCCGCCGTATCCCAGCAGGATCTGCAGGAGGCAGTGGAAGTCGTCCTGGTGGGACAGGAGAAAAAGGAGCGCATCCTCGGCAAGGAAGAGAGAAGGATCGTGGCTTATCACGAGATCGGCCACGCACTTGCCGCCGCCTGCCAGAAGGACACGGAGCCTGTCAAGAAGATCACGATCGTGCCCCGCACCATGGGCGCCCTGGGCTATACCATGCAGGTGCCCGAAGAAGAAAAATACCTGAACAGCAAAAAAGAGCTGAAGGCCCGCATAGTCGTCCTCCTGGCCGGCCGCGCTGCCGAAGAGATCGTCTTCGGCGACATCACGACCGGCGCCGCGAATGATATAGAGAGAGCGACAAAGATCGTGCGCGCCATGATCACCCAGTACGGCATGTCCGACAAATTCGGGCTGATGGGACTGGCGGAGCAGGAGAACCAGTATCTCGGCGGCAAGGCATACCTGAACTGCGGGGATGAGACCGCCACCGAGATCGACCACGAGGTAATGGAAACGCTCCGGGAGGCCTATGAAGAGGCAAAACGGATGCTGAACGAGAACCGGGATGCCCTGGACCGCCTGGCGGGATACCTGATCATCCAGGAGACCATCACCGGCAAGGAATTCCTGCAGATCTTCCACACCGTGCAGAAGGAGCGCGAAGGCGGCCAGACGGCTGCGCCCGCGGAGAAAAAACCGGAAGAGGGAACAGAGCTTCCCGTCCCGGAGACGCCGGTCCTGCAGAGTGAAACCAGTGCGGCAGAGACTCAGAATCCGGCTGACCGGAGCGAAAAGCCGGACCTGAACAGCACAGCCCCGGCCATGCCGCGGAAGATCCAGAGAAAGAAAGCCGCCATGCCGCCGCGGTATCTTCTCTGAGCAGCGGAATCATCGCCGGAATGAGCAGTGGAATCATCGCCGGAATGAGCAGCGGAATACTCTTCGGAATGAGCGGCTGAATATCCGGCAGAATAACCGGCGGAACAAACAGAGGAATAACAGGTGGAAAACGCTGTATTTGATATACAGGAAGAGCTTGCAAAGCTGCCTGCCCGTCCCGGGGTCTACATCATGCATGGACGCCGGGACGAAGTGCTGTATGTCGGCAAGGCCGTCAATCTGCGGAACCGCGTCAGGCAGTACTTCCAGGACAGCCGCAAAAAACGGCTGAAGATATACTCCATGATCCCGCAGGTCAGCCGGTTTGAGTATATCGTCACGGACTCCGAGGTCGAGGCCCTGGTGCTCGAGTGCAACCTGATCAAGGAATACCGGCCGAAATGCAACACCATGCTGATGGATGACAAAGCCTATCCGTTCATCCAGGTCACGGTGCAGGAGGCATTTCCCAGGATCCTGTACTCACACCGCATGAAAAAGGACCGCGCCCGCTACTTCGGGCCGTACCCGGACGCAACGGCCGCAAAAGAGACCATCGACCTGGTCCGGAAGCTGTACCATCTCCGCGCGTGCAGCCGCAGGCTGCCCGAAGACATCGGGAAAAAGCGGCCGTGCCTGTACTATCACATCCACCAGTGCAAGGCGCCCTGCCAGAGCTGGATCTCACAGGAAGAGTACGGCCGGCAGCTGCAGCGGGCTCTGGATTTTCTGGACGGACGCGACGATGAGATCATCACGGACCTGAAGGCAAAGATGAAGGACGCGGCGGAAAACATGCGGTTTGAAGAAGCCGCGGGCCTGCGCGACATGCTCCGCAGCATCGAAAAAATCCGCGAGCGCCAGAAAATGACAGGCAGCAGCGGCGACGATACGGATGTGCTGGCCCTGGCGGCAGACGGGGAAGACGCCATCGTCCAGGTCTTCTTTGTCAGAGACGGCAGGCTGATCGGCCGGGACCATTTTTATCTCCGGGCCGCTGACAGCGAAGAGCGCAGCGACGTCCTGCAGAGCTTTATCCAGCAGTTTTACGCGGGCACGCCTTTTATACCGAAGACCCTGATGCTCTCGGA
>CADBNA010000046.1 GCA_902795835.1 uncultured Lachnospiraceae bacterium
AATAACAAACCTCAGTGATGCCGGTGACCTGCATACGGAGACATACGAGAACTGGGGATCCTATCAGCGCCGCAGCAGCAGAAACATGAAAAGAGGTTTCGGCGGTATCGGAGGCGAGTTCTCGGCGGAGACGCCCTTTGAATCCCGCTATTTCTCTGTGAAAATGGACGCTGAGGGTACGGTGCTTTCCACCGATACTACCCGGATTGCGGCTGTAAATGAAGAAGAAGCCGCCGGGTATGCGGAAAGTGTTTACGCAGCGAAGCGGACAACAGGCTTTTCCGGCTGGTACCGCTTTCTGAAATATGAAAAAGAGGACGGAACCATTTCCATCCTCTTTCTGGACTGCCAGCGGAGCCTGGCTGATTTCCGTTCTTTTCTGCTGATCAGTGTGCTGGTGTCTGTGGGCGGCTTTGCCGCTGTCCTGTTCCTGGTAATCCTGCTCTCCGGCCGCGCCGTGCGCCCGGTTCAGGAGAGTTATGAAAAACAGAAACGGTTCATCACCGATGCCGGACATGAACTGAAAACGCCGCTGACGATCATTGACGCGGATGTATCTGTTCTGGAGATGGATACGGGAAAGAATGAGTGGATAGATGATGTGCGGGCGCAGACAAAGCGCCTTGCAGACCTGACAGGAGACCTGATTTATCTGTCACGGATGGATGAGGAGAACAGCCAGCTCCAGAAGATAGATTTCCCCCTGTCGGATGTGGCGTCAGAAACGGCCCAGTCCTTCCGCGCGCGGGCACAGATTGAAGGGAAGACCTTTACGGCGGAAATTGAGCCTCTGATCAGCCTGTACGGAGATGAGAAATCAATCCGGCAGCTGATGACCATTCTGCTGGACAATGCCATAAAGTACTCCAGTGAAAACGGAGACATCTGTTTCCGTGTACAGAAAAAGGGGAAAAATGCAGAGCTGGAAGTAAAAAACACAACAGACGGAATCGGGCAGGATACGCTGGCCCATATGTTTGACCGTTTTTACCGTGCGGATCAGTCCAGAAATTCCGGCAAGGGAGGATACGGAATCGGGCTCTCCATAGCCAGCGCCATTACGGCAGCACACAAAGGGCGCATTGCCGCATCCTCTCCGGATGGCAAAACGATGGAAATCCGGGTGCAGCTGCCCATTTTACGGCAGTGAGTCGGAGTTGTACGGTCTCTTATAACCTGCAGAAAAGGATTATTTTTACCCCTGCAGCCACTACTCCTTCGGATGGAGCGACAGCGCTTCGGACAGTCTGGGAACCAGAACCTGTCTCCTGGAAATGCCCGGCCTTAAGACATATGAAATGCCCTCTTTCACTGCCTCTTCACCAAAGGCAGTCTCCAGCAGTTCGGCTGCCTTTTCATCGGATGGCACAATATAGGTTATGCTTATATCGTCATGAAAGATCGAAATCTGCGCGTAGCCAAGTTCTGCCCCTTCCGATGCCATCACCGCAGGCAGGACTGCCTTCATCCGCTCCGCCAGATCGCGGGCATCCTCCTCATCGTAGCAGCTCACTGCGCCGATGATATACGGCGTCCCTTCGTCTTCGTATTTTCTCAGGTCAGACAGCAGGATCTCCTCATCTGTCATCCCTTCATAGGATATAGATTCCCTGTACAACCTCTGATAGAAAGCGTTTACATCTTCGATTCCCGCTTTGCCGGACAGTATCCGGACTGCCTCCCGGTCAGCTTCGGTCGTCATGCCTGCTTTCAGATTGTTGGTATCTGACAAAACCGCGCCCAGCAGCACAAACGCTGTCTTCTGGTCCAGTTCTACACCATAATTCAGGGACCGTATCCAGGCAACCGTGGCTGTTGATCCCAGCGGCCTGGCATCATAGATCAGCGGCCCGTCTGTCGTCACTGATCCGTCCCTGTGATGATCGATAATCATGACAATGTTTGCGTCTTCCAGTCCCTCTGCGGACTGGCTGTAATCACTGTGGTCAACCAATACTACATTTTTTCCGGATGCATCCTCCAGTACGGGCGGTATATCCACGCCGGCCGAATTCAGAATATATGCGGTCTCCCGGTTTATCGGACCCAGAACCGCAGGCTGTGCATCATAGCCAAGTGACCGGAGGATATACGCATAGGCGATAGCCGTACAGACAGTATCAGCATCAGGGGTCTGATGGCCGAATACATAGCAGGGGCCCTCCATCTCGCTGAGCCACTCCAGATCGCTTCGATTCAGCCTGATCAGAAGATCCCTGCTGATCTCACCCGTTTCACCTGCTTCATCCGCAGCAGCCCCTGTATCCGCGCTGCCGATATCGTCAGCACAGGTCAGGCACGGCATGGTTATAAACAAAACTGCAGCCGTAAAAAGCATC
>CADBNA010000047.1 GCA_902795835.1 uncultured Lachnospiraceae bacterium
CTCTGCGTTTTCTTTTATGCTGTGATTTTCATTTTTCGTACTTGCCATCCCGTATCTCCCCCCTTACTCATTCTTGATCGGCCATACCCAGATCAGGCGCAGTATACTGACTACAGAAGAAAACAGCAGCATCAGTCCCACTGCCTTGAAAAGGGCAACCGGCGTATCCCACCAGGGATTCAGGATAATGTTCAGAAAAATGACCAGGCCAAAGATGATCTGCAGAATGGAAAGCGGAAGAAGAACCCACCAGCCCCTGCGGCCGGACCGCCTCGCATAGGTAAGAGCGCTGGCGATATTGCTCAGGCCGGACAGAAGCAGAAAAGCCCCGAACATCCAGCTGATCGTATACAGAGAATTAATCTCAAAGACCAGAATAGCCGTACCTATGATTGCCAGCGCCAGATAGCCGGTCAGATATACATAATGAATCAGCGCCTTGTTGCTGCCGATAAAATCAAGGATTCCCAAAACAGCCAGAACCAGAAGAACCGACCCGAGCGTGCCGATCATTGCCGTAATATAGGAATCCGGACAAATGAGCATCAAAAGACCAATCGTAATCAGTACAATCGATGACATAACCGAATTCCATTTTAATTTGTTCAGTTCCTGAAAAAGCATAATATCTCCTCTCTGTTTATAATGCCAAAAGCATTCTATAAAATTGTATTCTTATCTGAATTTTCTGTCAAGAATATCAGTATCCTAAATATTCACAATGTCCCCCGAATAATCGAAGTGACCCTTTCCTGGGGAGTGGGCCCCATGAAATCCGTAATCTACTTTTGGCGACTGAGTCATGATATTATGTGATATAATACGCATAACACCAGACAGGCAGCCTGCCCAAAACGCCGGAGGACATGATTCTTCCTGAAAGAGATCCGCAATCTGCTTTTGAAGTATGAACAAGAAAAAGTGAGGGAAAGAAAAATGAAATACTACACGATTGAAATCAACGGTGAAGAGAAGACTGCCGCAAGCACGGACGGGGAAACGCTGTATGTTCTTCCAGGGTTTGCGGATATGAATGAGTTGATCCGGTCAGGCGGCATCAGACAGATCCCGGAAAATGCGGAGAAGGCAGAAGGCAGTGTCAGGATCCTGTCTCCCATCCCGAGGCCTCTGCAGGATGTCGTATGCCTCGGCATCAACTATCAGGCACATGCGGTAGAAGCAGACCGTTTTTCCAGTGAGGCATTCGGCGGAGAGCGTCCCTATCCGATCTTCTTTTCGAAAAGAGTAAACTATTCACCGGGTCCCGAAGCGGGTATTCCCTCCTACAAAGGGCTTGTGGATTCGCTGGATTACGAGTGTGAGCTGGGAGTTGTCATAGGAAAAGACGCCCGGAATGTATCCGCGGCAGAGGCGGCGGACTATATCTTCGGATATACGATCGTGAATGATGTGAGTGCCCGGAATCTCCAGACGCGCCACAAACAGTGGTATCTGGGAAAGAGCCTGGACGGTTTCACGCCCATGGGGCCCTGCATCGTCAGTTCCGACGAATTCGCATTTCCGCCCAGACTGCACATCAGCTGCCTGGTAAACGGTGAGATCCGCCAGGACTCCAATACCGAAAACCTGATTGCGGGCATTGCGGAAATCATCGAGATCCTTACGGAGGGGATGACCCTGCAGGCCGGCACAATCATAGCCACGGGCACCCCGGCCGGCGTCGGAATGGGAATGACGCCGCCTGTCTTTCTTAAAGAAGGCGACGTCATGGAATGCCGGATCGAGGGGATCGGCGTGCTGAGGAACCCGATCGTCCCCGCAGACTGAATCTCACCGCATGCGGCCGCTTCTGACACGGGAATTCAATTTCCCGCGTCAGAAGCGGCTGCGGCAGTGTCCTCTTCCAGCATCTTCATGATAATGCGGCCGGAATTATCAGCTGCCTTGTCTGCCATATTATTATAGGTCTCATGGGCGAGTCCGTCTGCCTTGTCTGACATGGAACGGATCACCACGAAGGGTACATCATACTGCGTGCAGACAATGGCGATAGACGCGCCTTCCATCTCGCAGGCCAGGGCGTTAAACTGATCCTGCAGAGTTTTCACATATTCCTCTGAAGCGACAAACTGATCTCCGGTCGCGATTGTCCCCTTAAAAACATGCTCCGGTCCCACGATCTCGGATGCGGCAGCGTAAGCCTGATCAATCAGCTCTTCGCTGCATGGGTAACAGCCGTTCCCACCGCGCTCCGGAAGCCATTCGAAGCCGTGATTCGTCAGCTGGCCGTAGTCATGCTGTACCAGGTCTGTGGCAACCACGATATCGAGCACCTCCGTATCGTCCCCGACGCCGCCCGCTATTCCGGTAAACAGCACCTCTGTTATTTCAAAACTGTTCAGCATTGCCGTTATGCCTGAGGCAGACCGAATCTTGCCGATGCCGGCCTTTGCAATCACCACATCCTGCCCGCACAGAGTCCCGACATGGAATTCCTCCCCACCGACGGTCTGCACATATTCAATCTCTGCATTATCAAGCAGCAGGCTGATCTCATTGTCCATCGCGGAGATGATTCCGATCCGGGGCGTGAGGTCCCTTCCCGTTTCCGCGGCGGCATCCGGCAGTCCGCTGCCTGTACTATCTGCGGCAATCGCTTCCGTCTGCCCCGCAGGCATCTCTGCCAGGCATGCAGCCGCGGTCATAAGGAACATCAAAGCAGGCAGCACAATTCCGGTCATAACGTATTTGATCTTCATTTTACCCTCCTTTAAACTCTGGTCAACGCGCAGTCTCTCCTTAAAAAAATCTGAAGAAGTTTTCTGAATTACAGCACTTTTCATGCGGAGGGCGTTGATCTGCAAAAGTCCAGCACTCTGTCATAAAAATCCTTTGCCTCCTCGAAAAGTCCGTGTCCGAGTCCTTTATAAATATAGAGATCACTCCCTGAGATCCCCCGGTGCAGTTCATAAGGAGCATCGTTCCCGACCGTTTTGTCATTGTCTCCGGCGATGATCAGCGTCGGGCACTGAATCTTTGATAACTCATCACGCGAATCGAATTCCAGGATGGCAAGGGAATTCTTCAGGAACCGGGCGTAATCCCGGGGCTTCGTAAATCTGGCGAGCACCGGGAAATACTTCCTGTTTTTCCGGAGAAATCCTTCTGAGTACATTTTTTCGGCGGTGTCCGCCATCAGGGCGGTGTGATCATCACGCTTCACCATATCGATCCAACCGGAAACCGCTTCTTTCACAACACTGTTCGCGTTCGGGGCCGTGACCGCAAGGATCAGTTTACTCACCATCTCCGGATGGTCGGCCGCAATATACTGCGCGATCATTCCTCCCTGAGAGACGCCAAGCAGACATGCCCGGTCAATGCCGAGGTTCTTCATGGCCTGGACCTGGTCTTCCGCCATATCCCTGATGGTATATCCGTCGGGCATTTTATTTTTCCTGCTGAACATATACACGGTATAGTGCGGGAAATATTTCTTATATGGCAGCGACAGTATCCATGCCTTGCCTTTTACCGTTGCCAGCCCGTCCGAGAGGCCGGGCAGAACGACCAGGTTCTCATTGCCGCTGCCAAAAGCGGCATAGTACATTTCCGTGCTGCCCAGCTTCACGCTGCCATTCTTCTGCATGACTCTTCCTTCCTCGCCGCACGACATAACTGCGGTTTTCGAATATTCCCTGCCTTTTACGCGGGTTAATAGCCTGTACACGTCCGGGTTTGTCCGGTCCCGGCCCTAAGCCAGAGAATACAGCGTAAGCAGTATGTTAATCAGCACCAGTCCCCCGAGAACCAGCGCCTGTTTTCCCCGGTGCTCTGTAAGAAGCCCGACAAACTCGCGTACCCACGCATTGGGCCAGAAATACCACTTTGTCCTGGCGCCCACACCGAGGGCACGCATTTTGACACGCCTGGCGCACAGGCCGCTCCGGAACACATGGTAGTTCGTGGTGGCAAAAGCAATTTTCCCGTCCGTCCCTGTCTCCAGGATCCTGGCTTTTGCGTATTTCATGTTCTCATAGGTGCTGGACGACTGATTCTCTTCTATGATCATCTGCTCCGGTATTCCCTGTGAAAGCAGATACTGTTTCATGGATGTACTCTCCGCAATCACTTCATTGGGGCCCTGGCCGCCCGAGACAACAAAGGTCAGCTCTTTTCCGGTCTTTGCCTTCTGCTCATGATAAAAGCGGAGCGCGCGGTCAACCCGGCCCCGGAGCAGCGGCGTCGGCGTCCCGTCCCTGTTCAGCCCGCAGCCCAATATGATCATAAAATCCCTGTCCGGTTCCGGGACATATCCTGCCGTAAGCAAGCCTGCCGCAACCGCGCCGATCAGCATACACTCCAGATAGAAATAGACGGCTGCAAGCACGTTAATGCATATCTGCCATATCACATC
>CADBNA010000048.1 GCA_902795835.1 uncultured Lachnospiraceae bacterium
GCCCAGACCAGCAATGACCTGAAGGGCGTAAAGGAAAAATACGGCAATTCGATGGTGATCGCGGGCGGCTGGGATTCCAGAGACCATCTGCTGGCGCCTGACTGCACGGATGAAGAGATCCGTCAGTCTGTGCGGGATGCCATGGATACGTACGCAAAGGACGGCGGCTTCTGCTGGTGCGGCATGTTCCTCGGAGCCAGGGGGGATATGGAGATGATGCGCCGCAACATGATTGTTCTCGACGAAGTTGATAAATACGGCGATACCTTCTACGGCTACAGCAAAGACATCCAGCGCGGCTTCAAGAACGGCAAGGGGTATACCGGAGCAGGCGTCATCTGAATGCCGGAAAAATATCAGAGAAAAACGGTATATGCGAACGCAAGCAGATTTGTGCAGATATGGGCGGCCAGGCATACATGTATGCGGCCGCTCTTTTCATATCCCCACGCCAGCAGGATGCCCAGAACGGAAGCGTAAAGGAACTGAATCATGTTGCCGTGCCAGATTCCGAACAGCACAGAGGAAATCAGAATGGACGGAACCAGACGCAGGTGCGCGCGCAGCCTCCTGAATACACAGCAGCGGAAGGCCAGTTCCTCAGCAGCCGGTCCGAGGAGGACATATGACAGAAAGAGGAGTGCGGGAAAACGCTTATCAAATGAAGCAGATGCCTGTTCAGAATAGCCGGTAAATATGTCGGCAAGTCCGCTTTGCAGCAGCAGGCGGGACCAGAGAAAGCCGGCAAGGGATACAGCTGCCACATACATCGCAAAGTGACGGGCCGTCCATCCGTCCCGTAACCTCCAATGCGTAATGGTTGTGCCGAACCGCTGCTCATCAAACCGGACCGGAAGGCGGAGTGCGGCAAGGGCAAGGGCATAGCCGCAGGCGCTGCTGATCAGCGGCAGCTGCGGGCAGGCTTCAAGCAGGGCATCCGCATCCAGGCTTCCGGCTCCTGTAATCAGGCCGGCAGCGCCCATTACAGCCATCGTCGCGCCCAGGACGGACAGCCATAAGATGATGACCGGTGTGAGAATCTCTCCGGTGACTCGGAAGAATGAACCGGGCTTCTGCCGGGGGTTCTGGTACATACTGGAATCTCCTTAAGAAACAGGGTCTGCGGGTTCCGTTCCATTTTACTGCACATGGCCGGCAAGGTAAAGACCGGGCAGGCAAAGGAAGCAGATGCCTCCCTTGCAATCCGGAAGCTTCTGTGCTATAGTACTCACATCCGCGGAACGGCATTCGCCGTTCACATTTCCATTTCATTGTTGTTGACATGTAAAGAGAATTCGTGTACTATAATACGCAGAAAACGAACAGACGTTCGCATTGCGCGGAGAACGGCTGTCTGCGGTAGAGACCGCATGTTTCTGCGCATTGATATGCGAGAGAAAAGGAGAACACATCATGGCAGGGAGTATGGATGACAGACAGAGAGCGCTGGAGGCGGCACTCGGACAGATTGAGAAGCAGTATGGAAAAGGAACGGTGATGAAGCTCGGAGATTCCGCAAATAATATGAATGTGGAAGCGGTGCCGACAGGATCCCTGAGCCTGGATATTGCCCTGGGCGTGGGCGGCATACCGAGAGGCCGCATTGTAGAAATTTACGGGCCTGAATCTTCCGGAAAGACGACGGTAGCCCTCCACATGGTGGCTGAAGTACAGAAGCGGGGAGGCATCGCAGGATTCATCGATGCGGAGCATGCGCTTGACCCGGTTTATGCGCGGAATATCGGCGTCGATATCGACAATCTCTATATTTCCCAGCCGGATTCGGGAGAGCAGGCACTTGAGATAACGGAGACAATGGTGCGTTCCGGCGCAGTCGACATTATCATCGTGGATTCCGTAGCGGCCCTGGTCCCCAAGGCAGAGATCGACGGGGACATGGGTGACTCCCATGTCGGCCTGCAGGCGCGTATGATGTCCCAGGCCTGCAGGAAGCTCACCGCCGTGATCAGCAAGACCAACTGCATCGTTATCTTTATCAACCAGCTTCGCGAGAAGGTCGGCGTCATGTTCGGCAATCCGGAGACGACCACCGGCGGACGCGCACTGAAGTTCTACGCCTCTGTGCGCCTGGATGTCCGCCGCATAGAAGCCCTGAAGCAGTCCGGTGAGATGATCGGCAACCACACGCGGATCAAGGTCGTGAAGAATAAAGTGGCGCCGCCGTTCCGCGAGGCGGAATTCGACATCATGTTCGGCAAAGGCATTTCCCGTGAAGCCGACATCCTGGATCTTGCGGCCAATCTGAACATCATCCAGAAGAGCGGGGCCTGGTATGCCTACCAGGGAGAAAAGATCGGACAGGGACGGGAGAATGCGAAACAGTTCCTGGCAGAGCATCCTGACATCTGCGCTGAGGCGGAAAACAAGGTCAGGGAGCACTATGGCCTGCCGGCCGATGCGCTCTCTCCGGCGGCAGACGGGACGGAAGGCGGCAGCAGGGATTCCGCTCCGGGAGCGTCTCCGTCGGGAAAGGATTCCTGAGGAGGCGGACAACGGCATGAAACAAAACGCACGGGAGAAGGCTATGAACCTTCTCCTTTATAAACCCCGGTCGGAAAAGGAACTCCGGGACAGACTCGCGGATGCGGGATATTTGCCGGAGGAGACAGAGGACGCCATCTCCTATGTGAAAAAATTCGGATACGTGAATGACCGGCGTTTTGCGGAAAACTATGCACGCAGCAGGCAGGAGCGGGAAAGCATACGCCTTATCCGCATGGGACTCCGGCAGAAGGGCGTCGGAGAAGACCTGATCGATGAGGCGCTGGCGGAACTGGATATCCGCGAAGAGGACACTCTGGAGAGCCTCCTGAAGAAAAAGGCCGGCCCCCCGCATGTGCTGGAGGAAAAGGAATTGCGCCGGGCTTTCGCATTTCTGGCCAGAAAAGGCTTCTCAGGGAGCGCGATCCGCAGTGCGGTGCGGGAATATGAGAGGGAAGGCGGCGCAATTGCCGGGAACTGAGCATCCGGCGGACATTCGGCGAGTGACGTCCGGAGCGGAGATAAGGAAGTGCGGAACGATCCGCGATCCGTTTTTGGCGAATGAATCCTTCATGACAGGAAGCAGACAAAAGAGGAGAATGAAAAAATGGCGTACACAGCAGCAGTTATTACAGTCAGCGACAAAGGGGCAAGAGGAGAACGCAGGGATACCAGCGGTCCGGCGGTCCGGGATATGCTCAGCGCGGAAGGATATGACGTCGTGTATACGGCAATTGTTCCGGACGAGAGAGACCGGATCCGGGAAGAACTGGTCCGGTGCGCGGATGAAACGGGGTGCGCGCTGGTGATTACAACAGGAGGGACCGGCTTCTCTCCCAGGGATATAACACCTGAGGCGACTCTTGACGTCCTGGAGCGGCTGACGCCCGGGATACCGGAAGCCATGCGCGCGGAGAGCATGAAGATTACGCCGCACGGCTGCCTGTCCAGAGAAACAGCCGGCATTCGCGGAAGAACACTGATCATCAATCTTCCGGGGAGCGAAAAGGCTGCCCGCGAAAATCTGGCGGCAGTCCTGCGCCCGATCCGTCACGGGATAGACATGCTGTGGTCCGAAGGTTCGGCAGACTGCGCAAATTCCTGAAAAAACGGCATTTGAATTTGTTTACTTTTGCCTCCTTTCTGTATATAATATTTTCAACAATTGTAAATATATTACGATAACTGCGTAAAAAATGCAGGCCGGTCCGAAAACTGTTCCAGAGAGGACTTGCAGTAAACGGATGTGAACAAAGGAGGAGAGAACAATGGACGGCAGAGAGCTTATACAGAGCGGGCAGACAGCTTTGGGAATTGAACTGGGATCTACGCGCATCAAGGCAGTGCTGATTGATCTGGAAGGCCGCGTGCTGGCTGTCGGCTTTCACGACTGGGAAAACAGTTTTGTGAACGGCATCTGGACATACAGCCTGGAGGATATTCACACCGGCGTGCGAAGCTGCTACACCTCTCTGAGAAAGAATATTGAAGAGCAGTACGGCATCACGCCGGAGACATACGGCGCCATAGGCATCAGTGCCATGATGCACGGGTACATGCCTTTTGACAAAGACGGCAATCTCCTGTCCATGTTCCAGACCTGGAGAAATACCAATACGCAGCAGGCTGCGGATGAAATGACGGAGCTCTTTGACTTCAACATTCCGCTTCGCTGGACCAGCGCGCATCTGTACCAGTGCATGCTAGACGAGGAAGAGCATCTGCAGAAAGTAGATTTTGTCACGCTGCTGAGTTCCTATATCCACAGGAAGCTGACAGGCCGCCGCGTAGTCGGCGTAGGAGATGCATCCGGCATATTCCCGATAGACTCCGAAACCAACGACTATGACGCTGAGATGGTTGCAAAGTTTGATAAACTGATTGCGGACAGGGGATATTCCTGGCGCACGCGTGACGTGCTGCCCGAGGTGCTGGTCGCCGGTGATGACGCGGGAAGCCTTACGGAAGAAGGGGCCGCGTTCCTGGATGAATCCGGTCATCTGAAGCCCGGCATTCCCATGGCTCCGCCGGAAGGAGATGCAGGCACCGGCATGACCGCGACCAATTCCGTTGCACCGGGCACCGGCAATGTCTCGGCGGGCACCAGCACGTTTGCCATGATCGTTCTGGAGAAAAAGCTGTCCAGGCTGCACAGGGAGATTGATATGGTGACAACGCCTTCCGGCAAGCCCGTTGCCATGAGTCATGCCAACAACGGCACGACAGACCTGAATGCCTGGGTCGGGATTTTCAAGGAGTTCTGCGATCTGATGGGCGTGCAGGCGGATATGGGAGAACTGTTCGGCAAGCTGTACACCAATTCCCTGAACGGAGACCCGGACTGCGGCGGCGTGCTGGCGTACGGGTATTATTCGGGCGAGAACATCACCAACCTTCACGAAGGGCGTCCCCTGCTGGTGCGCACGCCGGAGAGCCGTTTTACCCTGGCAAACCTGATGAGGTCTCATCTGTACACCTCTCTGGGAGCGGTAAAACTCGGAATGGATATCCTGATGAAGGAAGAAAAGGTAAAAATCTCCCGCATCATGGGTCACGGGGGCTTCTTCAAGACAAAAGGCGTGGGCCAGCGCTATCTGGCAGCGGCGGTCGGAGCGCCGGTAACCGTCATGGATACAGCCAGTGAGGGAGGACCGTGGGGAATGGCGCTGCTCGCCGCCTACCTGATAGCGGGCAAGCCGCAGGGCATGAGTCTGGAAGCATTCCTGGAGGAGAAAATCTTTTCCGGTCTGGCAGGCTCTACCATAGAACCCACACCGGAAGAGATAGAAGGATTTGAAGTCTTTACCAGGCACTATGCAGACGGCCTGGATGTAGAGAGGGCGGCTGTTGAAGCAGTAAAATGGTGAAGAGACCTGCAGCGGTATCATTTCTGCTGCGGTAAGAACTGTTCAGGTTGTAGTATTCAGTGATTGGAAGGGAAAAGAAATGTTAAAGGATTTCAGTAAAGCGAGCCCGCCGGAAGACGAAGAACTGCGAATACAGCTCAAGGCGGAAAAAGAAAAGCTTGCGGGCTATCAGATGAAAATCAAGGAGGCAAAACTGCCGGTACTGGTCATTTTTGAGGGCTGGGGAGCCGCCGGCAAAGGCAATCTCATTGGAAGGGTAATCCGGAATATTGATCCCCGCTTTTTCCGCGTAAAGACGATGGCGGCGCCGACGGCAGAAGAGAAACGCTATCCCTTCCTGTACCGCTATATGCTGGAGATACCCGAAGCCGGAAAGTTTACTTTTTTTGATGCATACTGGATGCAGAAAGTCACCGCGCCGCGCATAAGCAGAAAATCGGACAGCGAAGTGTACCGTCAGAGAATTCACAGCATCAATACGACAGAACGCTCCCTGACGGATAACGGCTATCTGGTGATGAAGTTCTTTATCCATATCAGCAAGAAGGAGCAGAAAAAGAGACTGGAAGCGCTGCAGGCTGACAAGAACACCCGCTGGCGCGTCAATGAAGATGACCTGTATGAACACAAGCATTATCAGGAATTTCTGGATATCTATGATCAGTATCTGAATGACACAAACCGTTCCGCTGCGCCCTGGTATATTATTGACGGAGAAAAAAGCAAGTGGGCGGAGCTTCAGGTGCTGCAGTTCTTGAATCAGGGAATAGATACGGCTCTGAAAAACCAGGCTCTGGCTGTTCCGATTCTGCAGAATCCGTTCCCGCTGAACCCCATTTCCAGACTGGCCGATGTGGAATTGTCGGACAAGACGGTTACCGAAGAGGAATATGACATGCAGCTGGATCTGCTGCAGAAGGAGCTGCAGGAACTGCATTATGAACTCTACCGGAGAAAAATTCCCGTCATCATCGCATATGAAGGCTGGGATGCCGCGGGCAAAGGAGGCAATATCAAGCGGATCACCAGTGCGCTCGATCCCAGAGGATATGAGGTGCACCCGATAGCCAGCCCGGAACCGCATGAGAAGGCACGGCATTTCCTGTGGCGCTTCTGGACCCGTCTGCCAAAGGACGGACACATCGCGATCTTCGACCGCACCTGGTATGGCCGGGTAATGGTAGAGCGCCTGGAGGGCTTCTGCAGCGAAAATGACTGGCAGAGGGCCTACAATGAGATCAATGAATTTGAAAAAGAGCTGGCAGACTGGGGCGCGGTTATCATAAAATTCTGGGTACACATTGATAACCAGACACAGCTGGAGCGCTTTACCCTCAGACAGAATACGCCGGAAAAGCAGTGGAAGATCACGGAAGAGGACTGGAGAAACAGGGAGAAATGGGACGATTACGAAGCCGCGATTGACGAGATGCTCCAGAAGACAAACACGGCATTTGCCCCCTGGTATATCCTGGAATCCAATGACAAAAAATACGCCCGCCTGAAAGCCCTGAAGATTGTGATCAAAGCTGTGAAGGAAGCCTGCAGGAAAAAATAAAAAAAATGCTGGAAAAATCCGAACAACAGTGCTAAGATAATCCGGTAGATGCAAAGAGGCATTTCCCCGTTGGGGAGGTGTCTCTTTTTTTCGGATGATTGGGAGGAAATTATGGATAGGGAAGTATTTTCGGCATATGATGATCTGATCTTTTCTCTGTATTCGGCAGACAGCTTTCAGGATCTGAAGAGGCAGCTGTTTGCCGGCCTGCAGGTTCTGATTCCCTATCAGTTTGCAAGCCTCCGGATAGCAGGGATCTGCGGACCATCAGCCGGGGACCGCTACATGTTTTCGGATGTTTTCTGCGATCCGGAGAGTTACCGCGGCGCCGAAAGAAAATGCATGGAAAAACTGAATCCCGAAATGATAAGAAAGACTGTCATTATCCGCAGGAGGGCAGGGGAGACCGAATACGAAGCAATGCAGCTGCACCTGGAAAACAGGGGTGACTTTCTGGGAACACTGACCCTGTTCCGCACGGCAGAGGGAGGTACTTTTTCAGAGAAGGAAGAAGAGTATATCCGGTCAGTGGGAAAATATCTGCAGCTGGCAGTCTACAGGCATCTGAATGAGCAGAAGGTATGCCGTTCCCTGGATCAGGTAATTGAGAAGATTACAGAACAGGTGCACCTGACGCCCAGGGAGCAGGAAATTCTGTTCATGCTGTACAGAACGGAGACGAATCCGGATATCTGCGACAGACTCGGGATCACAGAGCACACCCTGCAGAAGCATCTGCAAAACCTGTACCGCAAGCTCAATATCTCATCCCGGTGGGAGCTCGTGCAGTATCTGGTGGCAGGGTGAATAGGGGCGGCGGCGCCAGGGCTTTGACGGCTTTTTCGTAAGCGGACGCCGGCAAATACAGTGCTGCCGCCCGTTCCTCAGGTTCTCCGGGCACAAGAAGTTCTAGGCTTTTCGCAGGCCCCTTTCTCTTCGAAGGATACTGAAGGCGTTCTCACTTCATATTCCGTGAGAATAACCTTCTTCTGTGCTGTGAGCCGCCGTTCACTGCCGGGTCCTCCGGAAAGCTGAGAACTTCTATGTACCCTCCGAAATTCGGTCCGGTCGACAGCGCTGTATCTGCCGCTGTTCTGTTTTCGATGTACAGCAGACAGGGACGGAGCTTCATGCCCGTAGGACTGCTTTGGAGCAAGTGCTGACAGCCGTTGGGCTGCCGGAGCCACGGAACAGGGGCGAGATCGGGCACACACAGCCCGATCGAGAGGGAGACCTCACAGTTTTCATAAGGAAAACTGTGAGGATTCGAGTGGTACCCTGCTCCGCGGTGACGAAAGCCCTTACGGATGACACACAAAGCGACAGCAGGACAAGGGTATCAAGCTCCGTCCCTGCCTGCGTCCGGTTATAAAACATCCATAATTTATAAGTATCCATACGGGAAACGCTTATATTCGCTGCGCCCGCAGTACGTGCGTGAAGGCCGGCACAACCTGCGCTGCGACAAACGCTTTCAGCAGATCCAGCGGGAGAAAAACGACCACGCCGGTCATGAAGGCTGCCGCCAGGCTCAGATGATTCAGATACATCAGCCAGATCATACCAAAAATATCGATGAACAGAACACCGGCAACAGCGGCGGCCGTATACCGGACGCGGTTATATACACTTCCGCGGAGAAGGGGAAGCAGCAGCACGGCAAAGGGGTAGGATACGGTATATCCGCCCCAGGGAGCCAGCAGATATCCGATTCCTGCGCGCCCGCCGATGAAGACCGGCAGTCCGACAAGCCCCAGGATCATCCACACCAGTACGATCAGAAAAGAATCGGATGCGGAAAACAGCAGGGGAATCAGGATGATGACAAAGTTCAGCATCGTGATATGAGGCGCTCCGGGAAGCGGCAGCGGAATGCTGATATAAGCGGAGATGCACAGAAGAGCCGCGAATAAGGCCATTGTGACCAGACGGCGGGTTGAGATGGTGTTCTGCATGGATGCAGGTCTCCTTTCCGGCGGCTGAGAAATGAGGGTAAGAAAATCTTTGCATGGAACAGCTGCCATGGCGAAGTATAGTATGTTTGTCTGGCGTTGTCAAATTTCGGCTTTGGTTTATCGGAAATAGTGTTGACTGTGTTTCAACTGCATTTATACTGGATATTGATATTGAAATCGAATTTGAGCCTGAACCGGGCAGCGGCTTTAGGCAAGGCAGGGGGAAACATGGGATATCACTCATACAGAAATATCGGTTACAGACTTACGGACTCGGAAGCGGCCTGCGCGAAATGGAGAGAAAAATTCTGCGGCTTTGATCCCGCAGTGGCTGCCGCGGCACTGCAGCTGCCCTTTGACGAGTCCTATATTTATGTCACATACTTCGGTACGCGTTACCGTCTGTGTATGGAAAACGGCGTCCTGGAGAAGCTGGTGACAGACGGGAACGGTGAAAACGCATCCGGTGAAGAGACTGGAGGAGGAGAGTGGACCGAAGACCTGTTTATGAACGAGGCTCTGGTGCTGTATCATCTGCTGGGAGATGTGAAGGAGAATCCCCGGAAGACAGGGATCTGGTGTTCTGAAGCCGATCTGGATCCGGTGAAAATCCGGAGCGGAAACAGGACCGATCCTCTTCTGAATGGCTTTGCCGAAGACTTTTCGGGAAAACTTGCGGAGCTGGAAGCAGCTGCCCTGCGCCTTGGCGGCACCCGCATCGAAAAAGGGGATTCATCCTGGGAATTTCATCCGATTCCTCAGATTGCCCTCCGACTGATTTTCTGGGATGCTGACGAGGAATTTCCCGCACAGACGCAGGTTATGACGGACAGCGGAGTAGGCGACTATATGCATTATGAGGCTGTGGGATGCATGATTGCCGATCTTTTTGAACTTCTGGGAGGAGGAGAGGTCTCGCTGACAGAAAAGCCCCGCACCGTTTCTTGACTGTAAAGTTTTAGTGTGCTAAAATGTCTTCATCATATACAGGAGGCAGAAGCATGAGCAAGGACATTCATACAGAAGCGGTAAATCAGCTGTTTCGGGCCATTCTTACCCTGGAAAACGTGGATGAGTGCTATACCTTTTTTGAAGATGCCTGTACGATCAATGAGCTGCTGTCTATCTCCCAGCGTTTTGAAGTGGCGAGAATGCTCCGCGACAAGAAGACTTACCTGGAAATTTCCAAGAAGACAGGTGCCTCCACGGCTACCATCAGCCGGGTAAACCGGTCGCTGATTTACGGAAATGACGGGTACGAGATGGTTCTTACCCGGATGAAGGATGAGGAATGAACAGATACCGCCATAGCAGGCAGTCGTGCGGGATTGGCACAGGTATCTCTGTAACAGCAGAATCGTATTAAAAAACAGGAGCTTCCGGACGAGCGGCGGCTCCTGTTTTTACAGGCCTGATAATCAGGCCGGCAACCATTTTTTATCCTGCGGCTTTGCTCTTTTTCAGAGACAGCAGTTCCGGGGAGGGCAGCTGTGCCAGAATGATCGCGATAAACATCAGAACGCATCCCGATATTTCCCGTGGGGAGAGCGCATCTCCCAGAACAATCCATCCGGCAATCGCGGAGATGCAGGATTCCAGACTCATAATCAGAGCGGCCACACTCGGATTCAGATCCCTCTGGCCCAGAATCTGCAGAGTATAGGCGACGCCGCAGGACAGTATGCCCGCATAGGCGATCGGCATCCAGCATCTGAGAATGGCTGTGATGTCAGGCGTTTCCGTCAGAAAAGCCGGAATAAGCGACAGCAGGCCGGCTGTCAGGAACTGCAGGCAGGACAGCTGAAAGCCGTTTACCCGGGGTGAATAATGATCCACGGACAGAATATGGAAGGCAAACGTGATGGCCGATCCCAGTGTGATGACGTCGCCGCGGTTTACGGAAAAACCTTCCCGGATGCACAGCAGATACAGACCAAAGACGGCCAGCGCGATTGACAGGAGGATCAGGGGGGAGCACCTTCTGCGCAGAAACAGTCCCAGAATGGGCACCATGACAATATACAGCGCGGTGATGAATCCCGATTTTCCGGCAGTTGTGTATACGATGCCGACCTGCTGAAAACCGCCGGCGATAAACAGGCATGTGCCGCAGATAATGCCTCCTGACAGCAGGAGCCTTCTGCGCGCCGCGGAATCAGGCAGTCCTGCTGCGGCGGAACCGCCGGCATCCCCCCGGAAATTCACGGAGCGGCGGTCCGTCCGTCCGGTCAGGATGGCTGCGGGCAGGACGATCACGGTGCCCAGCAGGAAACGGGCGGCATTGTAGGTAAAAGGCTGGAGCGTTTCCATGGCGATGCTCTGCGCCACGAATGTCGTGCCCCAGAACAGAGCCGCCAGAAGAAGAAACAGGGAATGGCGGATTTTTACAGACTGCATAGGCTTTCTCCGGTTGAACAAACTGGCGGGATCGTGTATGATAAGCCAGTGATAAGAATCATAAATCAGCTTTTCTGACATCGTCAGCCAGGTGGATATTCTATCATCTGGGAAATGCAAATGCAAGAGAGGGAGCTATGATAGCTATTATAGATTACGATGCCGGAAATATCCGGAGCGTTGAGAAGGCCGTACAGGCACTGGGCGGGGACACTGTGCTCACAAATGACGCATCTGTGATCCGCCGGGCCGGTCATGTGATCCTGCCGGGTGTCGGCAGCTTTGGCAGTGCAATGGAGAACCTGTACCGTTTTGACCTGGCAGATGTGATCCGTGAGACTGTCAGAGAGGGCAAGCCGTTTCTGGGCATCTGTCTGGGGCTGCAGCTCCTGTTTGAGAGGAGCGAAGAGAGCCCCGGCGCAGAGGGGCTGGGGATCCTGAAGGGCGAGATCCTCCGTATTCCGGAAGGGGAGGGCCGCAAGATCCCGCACATGGGGTGGAATTCCCTGCATCTGAAAAACAGCGGCAGGCTGTTTGACGGTGTACCGGAAGGGGCCTTTGTCTATTTTGTGCATTCCTATTATCTTCATGCGGAGGACCCATCTATTGTCCGGGCCGAGACAGAATACGGGGTCACGATCCATGCATCCGTGGAGCAGGATAATGTGATGGCTGCCCAGTTCCATCCCGAAAAGAGTTCATCCGTCGGAAGACAGATCCTGCAGAATTTCCTGTCCCTGAGATAGCCGTCGGCGGCAGGACTGCTGCAGCATTCCGGCAGAGACCAGCATTGCAGAGGGAGAGCTTTTATGCTGACAAAGAGAATCATCCCGTGTCTGGATGTAAACAACGGACGGGTAGTAAAAGGAGTCAATTTTGTCAATCTTCGGGACGCGGGAGATCCCGTGGAGGTTGCGAAGATTTATGACAGGGAAGGTGCCGATGAGCTGGTTTTCCTGGATATCACTGCGTCCAGCGATGACCGCGCGACTGTCGTCGACATGGTCAGAAGAGTCGCCGAGCAGGTTTTTATTCCCTTTACCGTCGGCGGGGGTATCCGCACGGTCGATGATTTTCGCATGCTTCTCCGCGAAGGGGCAGACAAGATTTCCATTAATTCCTCCGCACTGAACAACCCGCAGCTGATCACAGATGCGGCGGAAAAATTCGGCAGCCAGTGTGTTGTCGTGGCCATTGATGCCCGCCGGCGCACTGACGGGGAGGGATGGACGGTTTACAAAAACGGCGGAAGAATCGACATGGGCATCGATGCCGTAGAATGGGCAGTGCGGGCAGAACAGCTGGGCGCCGGCGAAATCCTGCTGACCAGCATGGACTGCGACGGGACAAAAGCCGGTTACGACCTGCCGCTGACCCGGACCATAGCAGACGCCGTGCGCATCCCGGTGATCGCATCCGGAGGAGCCGGCACCATGGAACACTTCCGTGAAGCCCTCACTGAAGGCGGCGCGGATGCCGCACTGGCGGCGTCGCTTTTCCACTACCGCGAACTGGAGATACGTGAGCTGAAGGAATTCCTGCGGGCAGAAGGGGTGGCTGTGCGGCTGTGACGCCTGTACGGACGCAGGCAGGGCCGGGGCGGCATATCCTCCGGCTGCTGTCGCTTCGTGCGGCATCCGCAGCCTTTCCGGGCATCCCGGATACGGGTACCGCTCGAAATTCCGCAGTTTTCCTGAAGAAAACTGCTCCATCTCGCTCTCGACCGGGCAGAGGAACGCCCGCTCTCGCCCCTGATTCGTGATGTCCGGAAAGTCAACGGCTGCCGGCACTTGCTCCAATGCAGCCAGAGGATATGCCGCCCCGGCCCTGTCTGCTGTGTACTGAAGATGACAGCGGATATTATATTGTCATCAGAGAGAATGTATTAAAAAAATCTATCATCAGACGTGCGCATCGCGGACAAGATCGCTGAGGCGATCTTGAATTAGGAGGAAATGCCTTCCATATTAATACTATTTAAATGCAGCACGATACTTTTTTAGCACTGTACAATGCACAGCCGGGGCGGGGGCAGAGGATACCCTCTGGATCCGCATCTGGCGAGCACGTGTCCGAGACCGGCCGAATCTTAGATGGCAGGGCTTTGCCCGGACATCTTAGATGAGCAGGCTCGGGCCGGCGCAGCAGCGGAAACAGAGGGTATCCCCTGCTCCCTGCCCCGGCGTCCGGTTTTAACAGAAAAAGGAGACCCCCATGCCCCCAATCACCGGAGAATGGGAACAGGCCCTGCGGGGCGAGTTCCGGAAACCCTACTACAAAAAACTGTTTGAGACGGTGGGTGCCGCCTACCGTTCTGGGCCTGTCTATCCGCCTGCAGACGATATCTTCAACGCTTTTCACTTCACCCCTCTCTCAGAGGTGAAGGTCGTTATCCTCGGGCAGGATCCCTACCATGAGCCGGGACAGGCGCATGGCCTCTGCTTTTCCGTGAAGCCGGGGGTGGAGATTCCGCCGTCCCTTGTGAATATCTATCAGGAGCTGCACGATGATCTGGGCTGTCCGATTCCGGATACCGGCTGTCTGGAACCCTGGGCCAGGCAGGGCGTCCTGCTTCTGAATACGGTGCTGACCGTACAGGCGCACCGGGCAAACTCCCACCGGAATATCGGATGGGAGGAGTTTACAGATGCAGCGATCCGTGTGCTGGCGGAACAGGACAGGCCGATGGTCTTTATACTGTGGGGCCGGCCTGCCCAGAGCAAGAAGAGCATGATCTTCAATCCGAAGCATCTGGTTATTCAGTCGCCGCATCCGAGTCCCCTCTCTGCATACCGGGGCTTTTTCGGAAGCCGGCCGTTTTCGCGGACAAATGAGTTTCTGGTAAGAAACGGGCTGACGGCCGTGGACTGGAGAATCTGATATAATGTCAGGGTCAAAAGCCTGAGCCCACGGCAAGTCTTGCTTGCCTGTGGGGGAACGGCTTATTGACCCACCGAAACATGAGGAAGAAGCGGGGGAGGGGCCCCGCGAATTCCGAATGTTTCGCAGGATTGTGAGAGTGCGAAGCACGGAACCATCCGTGATCTTACTTCTGCCCCCAATATCATGATGTGAGGCAATGAAATATACATGAGACAGGAAACAGACAACAATTCATCGCTTGTAAAGAATGCATCCATTCTGATGGTGGCCACGATTGTATCCCGTGTTATCGGACTGCTGTACCGCAGGCCGCTTGGCCAGGTACTGGGCGCGGTCGGACTTGGCTATTACGGACTGGCCAGCAATCTGTATACCATCCTGCTGCTCATATCTTCCTACAGCATCCCCATGGCAGTCTCCAAAAATGTATCGGAGAGGATAGCGCTCCGGCAGTACCGGAACGCTGAGAAGATATTCCGGGCAGCCATGCTGTATGCCGTTGTGGTAGGCGGGGTCACGGCTCTGATTACCTGGTTTGCGGGGCGGTACCTGCTGCCTCCGAATCAGCCCAATGCCGTACCCGCGCTCCGCATGCTGGCGCCGACCATCTTTTTCTCCGCCATTCTGGGCGTTTACCGCGGTTATTTCCAGGCATACAGGACGATGACGCCGACATCGGTATCGCAGATCCTTGAGCAGATTGTGAATGCGATTGTCAGCGTGTTCGGCGCTTGGATCCTGATCCGCACCTTTGCGCCGCAGGGAGGAACGCAGGCAGCGGTTTACGGCTCCATGGGCGGCACGATGGGAACCGGCGCCGGGGTTCTGACCGGTCTTCTTTTTATGCTGTTTGTCTACTGGATCAACCGGAAATGGTTCCGGAAAAAACGTGCGCAGGATATCGGCTCGGAAGAAGAACTGTACGGGGACATTCTGAAGAAACTGGTTCTGATGATCACGCCGATTATCTTTACTTCCTTCATATATAACTGCAGCGCGTATCTGGACAGCTACCTGTATTCGAGCATCCTGGGCTGGAAAGGATTTGATGCGGAGCTGCTGTCTGCCGCGTATGGCGAGTACAGCAATTTCTATATGCCGCTGATCGGAATTCCGCTGGCGCTGGCGTCCGCCAGTACCTCCGCCATGATGCCGGAGACGGCCGGCCGCCATGCGACCGGAGATATAGCGGGCGTAAACCGTGAAGTCAGGCGCACGCTCCAGCTGAGCATGTTTATCTGCATACCGGCTATGGTTGGCCTCACGGTGCTGGCCTTTCCCATCATGGGAGTGCTTTTCCCGTCTTCCACAGATCTTGCTGCAAAACTGATGCTTACCGGATCGGTATTTATTATTACGGATTCATTTTCCATCATTACGGGCGGCGTTCTGCAGTCGATCGGGAGACAGCGCACGGCCCTGGTGAATGCGGGTGTTTCACTCCTGGTGAACCTGGCAAGTCTGGCGGCTATGCTGTATGTATTTCCATCGCTGGATATTTATGCGGTCATGCTTTCCAACATCCTGTTCAGCGCTGTCTGCTGTGTGATGAATGTATTTTCCATGAGAAAATATCTGGGATTCCGCGGTGAGATCCGCCGCACCTATACCGCGCCGCTGCTGGCGTCGGCACTGATGGGAATTCTGGCTGTCGCTGTCTATTACGGACTCTTTACGGTAACGCGCCGGCCGTTCATCTGCCTGATGATTTCGGTGCTCCTGGCCATGCTGCTGTATATGCTGCTGTATGTACGTTTCTCTGGCATATCAGAGGAGGAGATGCTTCGCTTTCCCATGGGAGGAAGACTGGTGCGGATCCTCCGGAAGATGGGGGCGTTCCGGTGAAATGAGAAATTTGTATCTTCACTTTTGCGGAAGAATATGCTATACTTCTTAATAACTGTCAGGATTTTGTTGTGATACTGACGGCATTTAGGGGATTATAGATACGAAAGGGGAGAATTCAGATGAAAAGACACACGCTCCGGATGCTGCTGACGGCGGTATTGCTGGTAATGGTGCTGGGGTGCACTTCTGTTGTTTTTGGTGACACTCTTGCAGGCGGCAAAGTCCTGACCGGCGGTTCCGGCACGACAACTGCGACAGGCAGGAGCACAACTGCAAAAGGAAGTACAGGCGCCTCTTCCGGGTCAATTTACACCGGAACCCAGACGACGGCAAGCACAGGGAAAGCAAACTCCGGTACGGGTTACAACTATTCACCCTCCGCTACCACGGCATCAACCGGAACGAGAGTGCAGACCGGATATCTGGAGGACGCCATGCCGTTTATGATTGTGATGGGCATGGGGATTTTCCTTCTCCTGGCGTTTTCGCATCTTCAGCTGAACCAGACCCGCTACGGGAAATCAGAGAAGTACGCAAAAGAGCTGAAGGATTTCAGGAGAGCATGCTCGATTGACCGCTGATGCGTGATGGGGAATATGACTGTGCAGAAGATCGAATGAAACGGATCGGAAGAATGGCAGAGAGATCTGCGCCTTCTTCCGGTCCTTTTTTTGTGAAGCGGCCGGGTCAGGCGGATCCGGTTCCCGTTCTGTGTCGGGAAACGCTCCGCAATTATAACGTTTGTACTGAATTATATACTTGTTTCATGTAAAAGAAGGGCTTATACTTCTTTACAGAAGCTGTCATGTATACAATCTATCGCGGGCATATGCGGAATATTGAAATAAAAGGCAGACTATGAACGGAATCAGAAATTGGAAAGGAGTATGTGATAATGGCATTCATTGACACAATCAAGGAAAGAGCAAAGGCAAACAAGAAGGTGATCGTCCTCCCGGAGTGCATGGATCCCCGTACTTATGAGGCGGCTGTGAAGATCACGGCGGAGGGCATCGCCGAGATTGCTCTGATCGCCACGCCCGAAGACATCGAGAAATACAGCAACGGTGCTGATCTGACGGGAATCCGCGTAGTTGATCCGGCCACAGATCCCAACCGTCAGAAATACATCGACAAATTCGTCGAGCTGCGCAAGTCAAAGGGACTGACTCCGGAGCAGGCAGAAGAGCAGATGATGAAGGACTACATGTATTATGCATGCCTGATGTGTAAGTGCGGCGACGCCGACGGCGCTGTTTCCGGCGCATGCCATTCCACGGGCAACACCATTCGTCCGGCTCTGCAGCTGCTGAAGACCAGACCCGGCATCCACAGCGTTTCCGGCTTCTTCCTGATGGAGGTTCCGGACTGTGAGTTCGGCGAGAACGGCCTGTTTGTATTTGCCGACTGCGCAGTCAACACCGATTTTGATTCTGAAAAGCTTGCCGAGATCGCCGGCCTGTCTGCAGAGTCCTTCCGGGCCTTTGTCGGCGCCGAGCCCCGCGTGGCCATGCTTTCCTATTCCACAATGGGAAGCGCAAAGCATGACGATGTGACCAAGGTTGCCGAAGCCGTGAAGATCGCAAAAGAGAAATTCCCGGGCATCAAGCTGGACGGCGAGCTGCAGTTTGACGCGGCCATTGTCGGCAGCGTTGCTGCTCTGAAGGCTCCGAACAGCGAGGTGGCAGGCAAGGCGAACACCATCGTATTCCCGAGTCTGGAAGCCGGCAACATCGGCTACAAGCTGGTGCAGAGACTGGCCAAAGCCGGCGCCTATGGCCCGATTCTTCAGGGCCTGTCCATGCCGGTCAATGATCTGTCCAGAGGCTGCTTTGCCGACGATATCGTAGGTGTTGTAGCTATGACCGCCGTACAGGCGCAGATGAACGACTGAGATTTATAAAAAATAAAAATAATAGTGTAATGGAGGGAATGTCATGAAGGTACTGGTAATCAATTGCGGCAGTTCATCACTGAAGTACCAGCTGATTGATTCCGAAAGCGAAGCGGTCCTGGCAAAGGGTCTGTGCGAGCGCATCGGCATCGACGGAAGACTGGTTTATCAGAAGGAAGGTCTGGAAAAGGAAACCACCGAAGCTCCCATGCCGTCACATAAGGAAGCGATCCAGATGGTGCTGGATGCCCTGACAAATCCGGTCAGCGGCGCAATCAGCTCTCTGTCAGAGATTGATGCGGTCGGACACCGGATCGTGCACGGCGGCGAGAAATTCTCCGGCTCCGCCCTGGTGGATGACGCCATGATCGAAGCAGTGGCAGACTGCACAGAGCTGGCTCCGCTCCACAATCCCGCAAACCTGATCGGCATTAATGTCTGCAAGGAACTGATGCCCGGCGTGCCGATGGTCGGCTGCTTTGACACTGCGTTCCATCAGACCATGCCCGACTATGCTTATCTGTATGGCGTGCCCTATGAGTACTATGAGAAGTACAAGATCAGAAAATACGGTTTCCACGGAACCTCCCATTCCTTCGTTTCCCGTGAGACTGCCAAGTTCCTGGATCTGGACATCAACAATTCCAAGATCATCGTCTGCCATCTGGGCAACGGCGCTTCCATCAGTGCAGTCAAGGACGGCAAGTGCGTGGACACCAGCATGGGCCTGACTCCGCTGGCCGGCCTGGTCATGGGTACCCGCTCCGGCGATATCGATCCGGCCGTTATCGAGTATCTCAGCCACAAGCTTGATGCCAGCGTTGAAGAGGTTCTGGAGATCCTGAACAAGAAGTCCGGTGTGCTGGGCCTGTCCAAGTATCTCTCCAGCGACTTCCGTGATCTGGGTGAGGCAGCCCTGAACGGCAATCCTTATGCCACGATCGCCCTGAACGTATTCGACTACAATGTTGTCAAGAAGATCGGCTCCTACATCGCTGCCATGAACGGTGTTGATGCCATTGCCTTCACAGCCGGCATCGGTGAGAATGACCGCTTTGTCCGCGCAAAGATCTGCGATTCCTTCGGATATCTGGGAATCACGATCGACAAGGAGCGCAACAAAGTGCGCGGCTGCAATGTAAAGATCTCCACAGATGATTCCAAGGTAGATGTCGTTGTCATCCCGACAAACGAAGAGCTGGCAATCTGCCGTGAGACAGTGGCGATTGTGTCAGGCATCGCGAAGTAAGAACCGGTTCCGTATTCTGAGATGAACTATATGTAAGGGGCTGCTGCACGGCAAATGATACGTGCGGCAGCCCCTTTTGAGCGGCAGGGCCAGAGAGAAAGAATCCCCGGGTTCCGGCCTGAAAAATACGCATTCACAGGGAAGTTTTTTATTGACTTTTTTTATTCAAAGACGTATAGTAATTGAGCACGGGGCATTAGCGCAGCTGGGAGCGCGCCACATTCGCATTGTGGAGGCCGTCGGTTCGAATCCGATATGCTCCATGACCTTTCGGGAATCAGCAGTGATGCTGACTCCCGTTTTTTATATATGTGACAATTGCTTTTTTGCAAAAGGTTCCGGCTAAAACCCGGACTTGTTCAGGGCCTGTTTAATATAAAAAAACCTTGCAAATTGGACATTCCGAGCATAGTATAGATAGCGGTGCGAAGAAACCATGGAAAACAGATTACTGTTTTTCGCTGCTAATCTATTGCTTATCAGGAGATGCAGGAATGAAGTTAGTGTATCAGGTAGATCAGAAACCGCCTTTCAGAGAAAACATTGTGTATGCATTCCAGCAGCTGCTGGCGATCATAGCCGCGACCCTGCTGGTTCCGACACTTGTCAATATGGGGACGCAGGGGGCCACACAGGTGACGATGAGCCAGCCGGCTGCTCTTTTTGGGGCAGGAGCTGGAACACTTCTCTATATCTTTTTCACCCAGAAGAAAAGTCCCATTTTTCTGGGAAGCTCTTTTGCTTTCATCAGCCCTTTGATTGGTGCCTGCTCGTTTGGGTATATGGGCATTATTCTGGGGGCTGTTTTTGCGGGCGGCGTATATGTGCTGCTTGCTCTGATCGTAAAAGCGGCCGGGACAGGCTGGGTGGACCGTTTTATGCCGCCGGTTATTATCGGGCCCACGGTTGCCCTGATCGGACTGAGCCTCTGCAGCTCGGCGGTCAATAATCTGTACAACACGGGTACCGGCGGAGATTACAATCTGATCGCTGTTTTATGCGGTCTCATTGCGTTTCTCGCAACGGTTCTGGCGTCTGTAAAGGGCGGAAAACACCTGCGCATGATCCCGTTTATTACAGGCATCCTGGTCGGCTATGCTTTTGCCTCGGTATTTACGGTTATCGGCATGCTGACCGGAAATACGTATCTTCAGATTGTCGACTACAGTGCCTTTCTCAATAATTTCAGTCCTTTTACAGTCCAGAGTCTGATCCGGGTTCCGGCATTTACCTTTATGGGAATGATGCAGCATGGAGCTGACGAACTCGGAGGAATCGCAGGGGTTCTGCAGGTGGCGCTTCTTTTCGCGCCGGTCGCGCTGGTCGTTTTTGCAGAACACATTGCGGATCATGAAAACCTCGGATCCGTCATCGGCAAGAATCTGATCAGTGATCCCGGCCTTCACAGGACGCTGCTCGGCGACGGCCTGGGGTCCGTGCTGGGCTCTTTCTTCGGCGGATGCCCCAATACTTCATACGGAGAGGCGATCGGCTGTGTGGCCATTACCGGCGACGCATCGATCCATACCATCCTGCTTACGTCCCTGCTGTGCATGATCTGTTCGTTTTTCTCGCCGTTTGTTGCTTTTGTCAACACAATCCCTGCGTGTATTGTCGGAGGAATCTGCATAGCGCTGTACGGTTTTATTGCTGTCAGCGGACTGAAGATGATCCAGCATGTGGATCTGAATGACAACCGCAATCTGTTTGTTGTCAGCACAATTCTTGTGCTGGGAATCGGCGGCCTGACACTGGATTTTGTGTATATCCAGATCACCGGAATCGCAACAGCTCTGATCATGGGCATCATCGTAAACCAGGTTCTCGGGGGAGGCCGTGCACAGAGGAAAGATATGTAATCGCGGCAATTGAGAACTTCTCAGAAAAGTACAGGAAACGGACAGGCTGTACAATCCGGGCTCATGTGCTTCACATTACAGAAAAGGAGAACGACTATGAAAGAGAATAAAGTGTGGGACAAGATGGACGCAAAGGCTGTGGATGCTTTTGGCGAGGATTACCGCCGCTTTCTGTCTGCTCACAAGACCGAGAGAGAGAATGTAGCCGGAATGACGGAGATTCTGCGCGCAGAAGGCGCCCTGAGTCTTGCCGAAGCGGCAGAGTCCGGCAGGGAGTTAAAACCCGGCGACCTGGTATATGCCGACATGATGAAAAAA
>CADBNA010000049.1 GCA_902795835.1 uncultured Lachnospiraceae bacterium
AAGATCGAACTGCTCGTGAAGCTGCTCGTCTACCGTCTCGGCGTACGCATCGCTCATATAGGTGAGGAGCACTTTAAAGGTGGGATCCGTGGCGCCGATCTCGTCTTTGTATTCGATGGGTACGTTGGCTACGGGAAGCATACCGGAGGAAAAATACTGCGCGGTGGCGATGGTACGCTGCCGGGCATTGGCATAAAAACGTACCTCGCCGTCTCCGGGGATATAATTCTCGGGAATGAGCTGCTCTGCCTCCAGCCATTTGCGGAAATACTGGCCCATGATCGTTTCGGCAATGCCGCCCTTCAATGTAAGTTCACTGTCCGGCGCTGTCCATTCCGTCCAGGTATATGGCGTGAGCCGCCCGACAGCGGAACCGGAATTGGAAAGCGGCGCGCGGATGTTATGCCGGCTGAGCACCACGACCTGCTCGAGCTGATAGGCACCATCGGAAGAAGACGGATCCTGTTCTTCCTTTGCGCAAAGCGGCATAGCTGCCAGAGGCAGTGTGATTAAAGCAGATAAAAGTACAATTCTGATAGTTTTCATGCAATTCTTCCTTTCTGATTTTCCTCCCTGTGCAAGCTGTCACAGTGCCCCCCTGGGACAGTTTTTCACACATTCCATACAAAGGATGCACTCCGTGCCATTTTCCCTCTTTCTCGAATTATCGGTGACGTCAACATTCATCGGGCATACACGTTTGCATTTCCCGCATGAAATGCATTTTTCCCTGTCGCATTTTACCCGCAGAACAGCAAAATAACTCATCGGTTTGAGAAATACCGTGACAGGGCAGATGTATTTGCAGAACGCGCGATTATCCCTGAACGCATATGCAAGAATGATTCCAAGGGCATAATACAGAACATTTCCAATGATAAACGCCCGGAACATGATCCTCTCCAGAGTCCCGGCATGCGCAAGAAACAGGCCTGTAACAAAAATAAGGGAAAGCGCAAAGGTTATATATCTGATCCATCCGATATTCTTCCGTGGCTGCGCCGGTACCTTCCAGGGCAGAAAATCCAGGACCATCGCAGTCCAGCAGGCATAGCCGCACCAGCCCCGTCCGAAAATCAAAGGTCCGAAAATCTTCGCCACGGCATAATGGATCGTTGCCGCCTCGAAAACACCCGTGAACAGATAATACCAGAAGCCCTCGATCTGCATATTCTCCCTGCAGATTACTCCAAGATAGAGCAGCATATACAGTCCGACAAGCAGTTGCACAATGCGCCGTGCATATCGATGCTTTCTGATAAACAGAAAAACCCCCAGAGCGATTGAGCACCCGATGTAACTGAAGTTGAACAGATAAAAAAGATTGTCTTTTGTCAGCCACAGCACAACGGCTATTGTCTCAAAAACTGCAAGCATAAAAACAGGCATGACATATTTCTTCATCCATCGCACCTCTTAATTCTTTCTGCCACAGCTGCGAAGCTTTACTATTCACAGCTTTTCCTGATAATACCATACATGAACAATTTCCACAAATAAGACTTCCCCCTAAGCGATTCGCGCAGGGGGAGACCTACCGCGTCAGGCTGGAGAAGACGGACAACGCGTATATCGCGAGTCAGTACCAGATCAATCCCGACGGATCCACCGGCGACGTAATCGGCTCTTACACCTGGTATATCCCTGCAAAGGATCCTTCTGCTCTCAGCGTCGGAAGCTATGACGAGCTGGATGATCCTCTGACTTATCAGGAGAAGAACCGTGCTTACGTCGCGCTGGTGACAGCCAGAGGAATCAACGCCACCTTCTCAGGCATTTCCTTTGAGACCTCTCCCTGGAGCGCGGAGGGCTGGGCGCCTCAGCCGACGACCTATGTAGACACCGACTACAGGATCACAAGCCCGGCAACCACTACGGGTGGCACCTATGAGCTGGTGTTCATGGCCAACGCCGACGGAACCGCAGATATCTACCGCGGGGAGGAACAGGTGGACACAGACGTCTCCATTGCCGCAAACACTTACTGGACCGGCCTCTATGAGATGGAGGAAGCAGAAGCAACCTTCTCTGTCGCATTTACCCCGGATCCGGAATATGCCCTCAGCGCATTTGAAAAACTGGCAGACTATGATACAGCCACCGTCTCCGTGGCGGTTACTCAGAGGCGGACGCTCTATCCTGCTGAGCTACAGAAACACACCGTTTTGTGGCTTAAAACCTTGGTTTTTGTCATCCGGGACGGTAACCG
>CADBNA010000050.1 GCA_902795835.1 uncultured Lachnospiraceae bacterium
ACTGCTCCTGTTCCTTGCATGTCTGTTCTCTGCTCTGTTTATTCTCTGCAGGCTCTGGATGTATGCGGAGAGTGCCTTGTTTTTCCGGCGGATGCGGGAAACGGCGGAATTGTCAGAACCCGGATTGGAAGAGCTTCCTGTTGATAAAGCAGAGGATCCTGATTCGGGATCTGCAGGAAGCATGCTGCCTGCCGATACCGCTGTCATCGAAGATGACGGTTGCCCTGCCGATGCCGTTGTCATCGAAGGTGACGGCTGGCCTGCCGACGGTGTTGTCATTGACTGGAAGGCCTTCCGGGGCATGAATGTCAGGGCCTGGCTACGGTTTGGCGGTATAAGCTACCCTGTCATGCAGGGTAAGGACAACAGCTTTTATCTGCACCGGCTGCCGGACGGCACGGCAAATGCAGGAGGAAGCCTGTTCCTGCTGGCGGAAAACAATGGGAAATTCAAAGACAGGAACAGTATCATTTACGGCCACAATATGGCAGACGGATCTATGTTCGGCAGCCTGAAAAAAATGAAAAAGAAACCGGCTTCGGTCCATTATTTTGACCTGTATCTGCCTGACGGAAGCCTCCACCGGTATGCGCTGTTTGCCATATTGTGCGTGCAGGCTGATGCGAATGCTTTCTTCATTCGTTTTCCGGATTCAAAGGACTATGTCCATTGGCAGAAAGAGATGAAGGAACTGTCGGTCTGCCGCTGTCCTGCCCCGGTATCGGAAGAGGGGAAAATGGTCACGCTGGTCACCTGTGACGGCCCTGCCGGGACGAGCCGGAGACTGGCCGTTATCGGAGAGGAGATGCGGGTGTGGAAACAGCCGCGCAGTCTGATGTGCGCCCAGTCAGGCAGCCAGAAGGTCGAGGGAGAAGGCAGCCAGACGGACAAGAAAGAAGGCAGTCAGAAGGTCGAGGAAGAAGGCAGCCGGACGGACAAGAGTGAAGGCAGCCAGATGGACAAGAGAGAAGGCAGCCGGACAGATGAAGGAGAAGACAGATGAAGGCACCATTTCTGCTGCTTGCTGCCGGAATCGGCATAATGGCCTTTCCTTTTTTAGCCGGCGCCGTAAGTCAGGCCATGCAGGACAGGCGGAATGCGGCTTACCTGGAAGCGGTCACAAATGAGTTTGATTCTGCAAAAGAGAAGGAGGCGGCAGAGAGATACAACCGGATGATCGCTCTGGAGCAGAAGAAAACTCCTTTTTCGTACCGGGGAGAACAGGATACGGATCCTGTCTATGAGGCACTTCTGAACGGGCCCGACGGGCAGATGGGCATCCTTGCCGTGCCGTCAGCAGGAATCCGTCTGCCTGTCATGCACGGGACGGCGGAGGAGACACTTGCGTTCGCGGCAGGTCATATGTACGGCACTTCCCTGCCGGTGGGAGGTGCAGGCTCCCACTGCGTTCTGGCGGGACATACCGGGATGCCGACTGCCAGGCTCTTTACCGGCCTGAAGAAGGTCAGGGAGGGGGAGGAGGTATTCCTTTACATTCTGGGAGAGGTGCACTGCTATGTGGCAGTGGAGATCCGCATTGTAGTTCCGGAGGAGGAATCAGAGTGGCTGCAGGTGGAAGAAGGAGAGGATCTGCTGACCCTGTATACCTGTACGCCGGAAGGGATCAATGATCACCGGCTTCTGGTGCGGTGCAGGAGAACACTGCCGGATCCGGAGCAGAATACGTCAGGAGAGGCTTACCGGACCCAGGGCAGAAGACAGCAGGAGAACCTGACAGCAGGACAGAAGCAAAAAACAGGCGCAGACCGCAGCGCTTTTGACACCTGAAAATACATCTACATATGCAGGAGTGCAGGAGGAACGAAAGCATGAACCACGTGACCATGAAATGCCAAAACATGAACCATCAAAACATGAACCATCAAAACATGAACCACCAAGACATGAACCACCAAGACATGAATCACAAAAACAAGAGCCACAAACAAAAGCGCTATTTATCCAGACTTTATGCCCGTATTCTGTTCTTTGCCGCTTTTGTCGTTCCCCTTGTCTGTTCCGGCACGACGGTTTCTCAGGCATGGGCAGAAGAGTCCGGTTCCGGATCCGGCAGCTGTACGCTTCAGATTCTGTATGAGGATCTGCCGGAGAGCGGCCATAATACCGGAGATCCTGTTTCCGGAGCGGAGTTTACATTATACCGGGTTACGGATATCGGAGATATCGGCTCTCCGGGCAGGCAGCTGATCAGCGGCACGGAGGCAAACGAGGAGACCGATCCCTCAGCCATCGCGCAGGCTGTTCAGGACGCCTACAGCCGGGGACCTGCTCCGGAAGGCGGCGCCCTCTTCCGGGCTGAAACGGGAGCGGATGGCAGGGCTTCGGTGGGAGGAATGCCCCCGGGTATCTATCTGGTCATAGAGACAAGGCCGGCGGAAAAGCATTTTGCCGCCAAACCGTTCCTGGTCACATTGCCATACACCTCGGAAGACGGGACGGAATTGCTGTACACACGGACGGCAGAGCCGAAATCTGTGCCTGCCGGGGAACTGGCAGTCAGCAAAACGGTGGCCGGCAGCGCCGGAGAAAAGGACAGGGAATTCCACTTCCGCGTGACAATCGGGGGAACAGCCGCAGCGGGGCAGGAAAAAAGCGGCGCCGGAACGGGAAACGGACAGCAGAAGAATTCTCTCAAGGTTCCGGAAGCCCTGCACTATACCCGCAGCGACGGGACAGGAGGAGAAATAAAAAATGGCGGTACCGTGACGCTCCGCGGCGGACAGAGTGCAGTCTTTGACATGCTTCCTGCCGGTATCAGCTATACCGTCCGGGAGGAGGAGGCCGGCAAAGACGGATATGTCACAAAAGCGGAAGGAGATACCGGCGTGATTCGCAGGACGGTGCGCGCGGAAGCCTCTTTTAAAAACACGCGGGAGAAGACAGATGCGGCATCTGCTTCCAGAACAAAGGGCCAGGCGGTCCAGACCGGTGATTCTTTCCTGCTTCTGGCGGCGGGCGCACTGATTTTCCTGACCCTGTTTGGCGCTATCATGAGAAAAAAACGCTGACCCACAGCCCCGTTGCAGAGCGACGGAGACCTTTTAGAGCTTAAAGCGTCCGGCACGCTGATCCGGAAGACCATGGCAGGCCTGCCCGAAAAGCCGCTGCTGATTCCTCTTAACGGAAACCTCCGATTCCTGTATAATATGATTACAACGCCAAAAGTCCTGAGCCCACGCAAGCTCGCTTGCAGGTGGGCGAAAGGACTTGGGGCGTGCCCCGTCATGAGGATGCAGTGGGGAAGGGGCCCCATGAAATCCGAATGGCGGGCAGGATTGTGGAAGCACGAAGTGCGAAACAATCCGTAATCTTCTTTGCCGATTCATTCATTTATGATTACACCTAAAAATCATTCAGGAGGAGCAGTTATGTCTCTGCAGTTTGTCATCGGCAGCAGCGGCGCCGGGAAGTCCCACACCGCGTATGAAGAGATGATCCGGGAAGCTGTGCGGTATCCGGAGCGGCAGTATCTGGTGATTGTGCCGGACCAGTTTACCATGCAGACACAGAAGACAATCACCGGCATGCATCCCAGGCGCGGGCTGCTGAACATAGACGTGCTGAGCTTTACCCGGCTTGCCTGGCGTGTATTCGAGGAGACAGGCGGAGATGACAGGCCGGTTCTGGATGATCTGGGAAAAAGCCTGGTGCTGCAGCGTGTAATCGCAGAGAGGAAAAAACAGCTGCGCGTGCTGGGCACATCTCTGGCGAAGCAGGGCTCTGTCTCGCAGATGAAATCCCTGGTATCGGAGCTGCTGCAGTACCGGATCCGGCCGGAGGACTTGTCAGATCCCGGAAGTCTTCCACCCGGACACTCGTTTCTGGCCGCAAAGCTGTCAGATGTGCAGACGGTTTATGACGGATTCCTCAGCTATCTGCGGGAGCGCTACCTGACAACGGAGGAAGTGCCGGAGATCCTCTGCGATGTGATTGAAAATTCCCGGCTTGTGCGCGGCAGTACGGTGATCCTTGACGGCTTTACAGGGTTTACACCCGTGCAGCAGCTGGTGATCCGCAGACTGCTGCTTCTCTGCAGGCAGGTGATCGTGACCGTCACGATGGATATCCGGGAAGATCCGACTCATGACGGCGGCATTCATGAACTGTTCCACATGAGCAGGGAGATGATCGGAAAGCTGTCCCGGATGGCAGCGGATGAGCATGTGGAGATCCTGCCGTTCCGGAGAATTGACGGAAGAATAAACGGCCGGCATGCCGGCCGCCCTGCGCTGCGTTTTCTGGAACAGAACCTGTTCCGCTTTGAAAAGGCAGTGTATCCGGACGCAACGGAGAGAATTACGCTGCTGGAAGCGGATAACCCGCGCAGAGAGGTTACGGCTGCGGCAGAGCGCATTATGCAGATGGTGCGTGAAGAAGGCCTGCATTACCGCGATTTTGCCCTGCTGACCGGCGATCTGGATGTGTACGGGCGGGAGGCTCAGCGGATATTTGCCGAATCGGGCATTCCGTTCTTCCTGGACAGAAAAAAACCGGTCATGACCAACCAGGCTGTGGAATTTATGCGCGCCGCACTGGACCTGATGGTGCAGAGATACAGTTATGAGAGTGTTTTCCGGCTGCTTCGGACCGGGCTGACGGATTTTGCCCCCGATGAAATCGACACGCTGGAAAACTATGTGCTTGCCCTGGGGATCCGCGGCAGAAAACAGTATGAAGAACTCTGGACGCGGAGACCCCGGACGGACAGGGCGAATCATCTTGCCGGGGAGAATCATCTTGCCGAGGAGGATCATCTTGCCGAATACAACCGCCTCCGCGTGCAGTTTCTGGAACTGACGGCCGATCTGCACGCCGGCATGCATGAGTACCGGGGTTCTGCGAGAAGAAAAGCAGAGGTGCTCTATATTTTTCTGGTGAAAAACCGGATCCAGGAAAAATGTGCCGCCCGGTCGGAAAAGCTGATGCAGGAGGGCCGCGTGGATCTGGCGCGGGAATATGCGCGGATCTGGCAGACGATCTGCGATCTGCTGAACCGGCTGGTTGAGGTTCTGGGCGATGAGCAGATGGGAATGGAGGCCTTTCAGGATGTCTGTGACGCCGGCCTGGCCGAGTGCTCGATCGGCCTGGTACCCCCGGGGGAAGACCAGGTCATGGTGGGAGATATTGAGAGGACCCGTCTCAAGGAGATCCGCGTGCTCTTTTTTGCCGGGGTGAACGACGGCGTGGTTCCCAGACCGCCGGATGCGGGAGGGATCCTTTCGGATGCCGACAGGGAGTGCCTGAAACAGACGGATCTGGAAATGGCGCCCACAGCCAGGGAAGAGATTTACCGGCAGCGGTTTTACCTCTACCTGTGCCTGACCAGGCCGGCCGACCGCCTGGTGATCTCCTGGTGCCGCACGGATGCAGACGGAAAAGCGGCCATGCCCTCGTGGCTTGCCGGCATGGTCCGGCGCATGTTTCCCTCAGTGCAGGTGCAGACAGACAGGGACGGTTCCGGTGTCATATCCCGGCTGGAGACGCCGGAGGGGCGCAGAGAGATTCTTGTCGGGGGGCTCCAGAATCTGGAAGACGGCGGACCGGATGAGCGTTTTCTGGCACTTGCGGAATGGATGTGCCGGACAGAGGAAGGGGCGATGCAGTTATCCCGCCTGCTGCAGGCTGCCGGCGC
>CADBNA010000051.1 GCA_902795835.1 uncultured Lachnospiraceae bacterium
CATCGGCACCGGTAAATTCGGAAAAGCTCATCCCGAGAGAGCCATTGACTGCGGTATCGCAGAGGCCAATATGATGGGTATTGCCGCTGGTCTGTCTGCTGTCGGCTTCAAGCCGATCGTACATACCTTCGGACCGTTTGCATCCCGCCGTTCCTATGACCAGGTGTTCCTGTCAGGCGCTTATGCAAAGAACTCCATCACGATTCTCGGAACGGACCCCGGCGTAACGGCTGCCTACAACGGCGGCACCCATATGCCGTTTGAAGATGTCGCTCTGTACAGGGCCATTCCGGATGCCTATGTCTTTGACATCACCGACACCGCCATGCTGAAGGATCTGCTGGCGCAGTGCGTGAATATTCACGGCATCAAGTACATCCGCGTTCCCAGAAAGAACAATTACAAGATGTATGAGGAAGGCGCTCATTTCGAGATCGGCAAGGGCATTGTCACAAAAGACAACGGCAGTGACGCCGTGATCTTTGCCACAGGCATCATGGTCGCCATGGCCATGAAGGCTGCCGACAAGCTGGCAGAAGAAGGCATCAAGGTAAAGGTCGTCGACATGTTCACCGTGAAACCGCTGGATGAGGAGATTGTCGAGAAGCTTGCCAAAGAGACCGGAGCGGTCGTCTGCGCAGAAAACCACAACAAGATCGGCGGCCTGTACAGCGCCGTCTGTGATGTTCTTGCCGCCAAGTGCCCGACGCCTGTCGAGTACGTCGCCGTTGAAGATGAATTCGGCGAGGTCGGACCGCAGGATTATCTGGAGAAGAGATTCGGCCTGACACCGGAGCACATCGTCGAGAAGGTTAAAGCTGCAGTCGCAAGAAAGTAAAGGATATCTTTGCAGCGAACCTGCAAGATGAAAGATGAAAAGAACCAGGGCGCCCGCCCTGGTTCTCTTTTTGGAAACTTTCAAAAATGAAAATACTCATTCAATGATCAATTCTGAGGTAACTACGCCCAGCGCTTCCAGCTTGGCGCGAGCCTTCATCATCTGGTTCTTGATTTCCTTGTCCCGGTCCTCCGCGTTCTGAATCCTCTGCAGATCTGTGTAGATGTCGATCAGCGCAGCAATCTGTTCTTTGTCGGTCATCGTATTTTGCTCCATTCCCCATCTTCCTTTCCGGATAAATCCCCCAGATATAGAATAACACAGCAAAAAGAATTACGTAATATCGATATTAGAAATCGGAATAACGCAATTCGCGCCGGGAAGATTGTAGCCGTTTATGATCCGGATATCGGAATAGTAGAATTCCTCCTGCGGCTTTCTCTGGTTGAAGATCCACAGAGAGAGCAGGTGGAGCGCCTGGTAGCCCTGGCCGTAGCCGTCATCATCTATAATATAATCGATCGTCCGGTCGAGGATATCTTCGGGCCGGCAGCCGGCGACATCGTGAGCGATCAGCCGGACAGAGCCGGCCAGACTGCTCTCCTTCAGAATATCGCAGAGATCCTGGATGCCTTCCGCGCAGAGATAAATACCATCCAGTGAACTATAGTCCTCCAGAGACTGGCGGGCCATTTCCCTGAGAACCTCCCTGCTGTTGCCTGTGCGTTTCACGGTAAGGATGTGAATATCTTTATAATTGCGGGAGAGTACCTCGCGGAACCCGTGTACACGCTCACTCTGATTTGTCGAATCCAGACCGTAAAAGACCAGGATGTTTCCCTTCCCCTGCAGGATATCCCCCATCACACTGGCTGCCACCCTGCCGCTGCGGTATGCGTCCTGGCCTACATAGCAGGTCCGGAGAGAACCGGATACATCATTGTTCAGAGTGATGACGGGAATTCCGTCCTGCTCGCAGGCGTCGATTTCGCTTCGAAGCGCAAGGTCATTACGGCCAACCAGGGCAATGGCACGGACATGCTGCCGGTACATATCCTGAAGATAGGAAACAGCCCGTTCCGGATTGTTTCCGGTGATTTTTTCCAGTATAATATCACACCCAAGCTGCCGGAGTTCTTCGGCGGCAGCCAGGATGCCTCTCTCAACCTCCTGTATAAACGGAGTTTCCGAGAACTGCAGAATGACTCCGATTTCCATGCGCTTACCGGACATGGCAAGAGCCCGGCCGCCGACATTGATGGTATATCCCAGATCATCCGCGATTTTCCGGATCTTCTCGGCGACCTCCGGACGGATGCGGCCGCGGTTGTTCAGCGCGCGGTCAACGGTGCCGCGGGAAACGCCGGCTGCCTTTGCGATCTCATTGAGTGTGACTGCCATAAAAGAATACCTTCTTATATGTATTTAGTTTCTCATGCTTTAGTTATCTTATATAAAAAAAACGAAAAAAGCAATAGATTTTTAGAATTAATGTGCACGGGCACGCGCGGGCAGTCAATAGGAAAGATGCGTGTTTTGCAAAGAGAAATGCCGGAATTCCATGTTGAGAGGGAGGCTCAATAATGATAGGATTATTTTCATGAAAAGCCCGGAATGAAGGCCAGGAATGGCGATCGGCAGAACAAACGGCAGGATTTTCTGCTGTCTGCCAATGGCAGCAGTCACGAATTTGTACAGGAAAAAGGAGGATGAGATGGGAAGATTGTCCTACGGTATGGTCGGCGGCGGCATTGGTTCTTTTATCGGTATCACGCATATGCATGCGGCTGCGCTGACAGATATGGCGGATCTTGCGGCGGGATGTTTTTCCAGGGACAGGGATAAAAACGCGGAGACAGCCCGCAGATGGGGTCTTCCGGATACGGACCGGGTCTATGGATCCTGGGAGGAAATGGCAGAGAAGGAAGCAGCCAGAGAAGACGGCATTGATTTTGTGGTCATTGCCACGCCGAATGTGAGTCATTTTGAGATAGCGAAGTGCTTTCTGGAGCACGGCATTCATGTGATGTGTGACAAGCCGGTCACAAGGACGGTGGAAGAGGCTGAAATACTGGGACGGATCACAGAGGAAAAAGGGCTTCAGCTTGGCGTGACCTACGGATATACGGGTTATCCGGTCATCCGTCAGGCACGTGAAATGATCCGCGACGGCGAGATCGGAAAGATCCTGCATGTGCGCGTCTCTCATCCGGAGGACTGGGTCATTGAGACGGATTTTGAGCATATGGAGTCTCTTCCGTGGCGCTTTCGGCCGGAGCTGATCGGCGAAGCGCTCTGCCTGGGGGACATCGGCACACACGCGGAGCAGCTGCTGGTGCAGTTCACCGGACTGCACATCCGCCGGGTGCTGGCTATGCTGGATTATTACCCGGATTCACTCCCGTTGGAAACCAACGCGACCGTTCTTCTGGATCTCGGGGAAAAGGTGACCGGAGAGCTGTGGGCGTCGCAGATCGCCTCAGGCAAGGTGTGCGATTCGGAGATCTTTGTCATCGGCACAGAGGGCTCCCTGGAATGGCATCACACAGAGCCGGATATACTCCGGTTTACCAGAAGAGGCGGCGCGACGACACTCCTGCAGAGCGCAAAACCGTATATGAAGCCGGAAAGCAGCCGGCTGACCTGTGTGGCGGCGGGACATCATGACGGGTTCCAGGAGGCGTTTTCCAGCGTTTATCGCTCCTACTGTGAGTGCCTGCTGGCAGCAAAGGAAGGTCATGCAGCGGAGGGATATACCTATCCGGATATACACGACGGCATAGACGGCATGCGTTTTGTCGCGGCATGCGTAAAAAGCCATCGGGCCGGAGGTGTGTGGACAGAGCTCTGATATCCTGTGAAGAGCTGTATCTCTGCTGATATGGAGTTCCGGATCAGGAAACAGTGCTTCGGTACCGGGCCGGAGACAGACCGACGCGGCGGCGGAAGGCCGTCTCAAAACTGGTGGCATGTACATAGCCGACCCGGGCAGATATCTCATCTATCGAAAACGAGGTCTCCTGAAGGAGTGCTTTGGCGTATTCGATTCTCAGAGAGATCAGGTATTCGTGTGGTGTCATATCTGCTGCGGCACGAAAGATCCTGGTCAGCTGCGAAGTGCTGATATGCACCTGTTCTGCGACATCCTCCAGAAGGCATTGCTCCGATAGATGAAGGAGGAAATAGGCGCGCACGGCAGATACGACAGGATGGCTTATGGAGCGGCTGTTTTCATCCACCAGAGAAGTCAGGAGGCGGTGGAGCTGCAGAGAAGTCTCAGCCTCTGTCATTATCCCGGTATGGGAAAGAGAATCGATCAGCTTTTCCAGTACAGACGCGCAATAGTCAGGATGGGCAGGAATGAAATGCCCGCCGCAGAGATTCTGGGAAACCTCTGCAAAATCGTCAGAGTTGGATCCGCGAAAGTGTATCCACAGGAATTCCGCCGGCCCGGAGGCGCGGTAAGCATGGGGGATCCGGCAGTCGATGAGGGCAAATTCATTTTTGCCTAAGATGGCACTGTGGTGTCCGGTTTTCCATTCCAGTGAACCTTCCTTTACATACAGGAGGAGGTGGCAGGGGTAGCTGTCTCTGGAGATGCTGTACTGCGGAGTGCAGTAATAATGTCCCGCGCGGTACAGGCAGTAATACAGCTTTCTGGCAAAAACGGAGGGAGAGCAGATAAAAAGCTCAGAATGCGGAAGCAATCCTTTTTCATCAGTCAGGCGCATAGGGCAGACTCCCGTTGAAAGATAATGCAGGATACTTAAATGCAGGAGATACGATTGTTCAATCTGGTTAATCTCAACGCGGCGGAATCGTGTTATCCCGAAAAAACTGTACAAAAACAGCCGGATCCTGTCAAGCGCGGGGTACAATTCCGGCAGAAAAATGAAAGGAATAAGACAGATGGAAACCAAAAAGACAGTGAAGGTCGGAATCATCGGCGCAGCCGGCAATATAGGCAGGGGTCATCTGCAGCGGCTGTTCAACGGGGTAGAAGGAGCGGAACCAGTGGCGGTCTATGATCCGAATGCGGAACGGCTGGCAGAGCTGCTTGAAAAATATCCGGTAAAGGCTGCCGGTTCTGCAGAGGAACTGATTGCCGATGCAGCCGTTGATGCTGTCGTGATTGCATCCTGGGATGCCACACACGCAGATCTGACAGAGAAATGTATCGGGGCGGGAAAGCCGGTCTTCTGTGAAAAGCCGCTGGCGACAACACTGGAGGATTGCAGAGAGGTCTGTGAAAGAGAGAAGGCTTGCGGCAGAACACTGGTACAGGTGGGCTTCATGCGGCGCTTTGATGCGGATTACCGGAAAATAAAAGCAGTCCTGGATTCCGGCGCGTTGGGCAGGCCGCTCATGGCGCACTGTATCAGCCGCACGCCCCGCATTGCGTCTGGTTTTACGGACAGTATGCAGGTAACCAATATCGTGATTCATGAGATTGATGTATTCCGCTGGCTGCTGGGAGAATCTATCACGAGAGGGCAGATGATATACGGACGTCCCACCTCGTTTGCTGAGGAGGGGCTGCATGATCCCCAGCTGGCCCTGATGTGGTCAGAGAGCGGCGTGCTGATTGACGTGGAGTGCGCGGCCAACAGCTATTACGGATATGAGATCGGCTGTGAGATCGTGTGCGAGAAGGGAACGATCCGTCTGCCTGAGCCTGCCGCGCCGATTGTCAGAAGCCGTCTGCAGTCTTCGACAGAGATCATGGATGACTGGTCAGAAAGGTTTCCGGAGGCTTACCTGAGTGAGCTGCAGCACTGGATCCGTTATATCCGCGGGGAGGCCTGTGATGCCGGCCCTGGCTCCAACGACGGATATGAGGCCTGTGCCGTAGCGGATGCGCTGATCCGCTCGCAGTCCAGCGGAAAGCCGGAGAATGTATTCTGAGGAGCCGACAAAAAGAGCCTGTCTGCAATAAAAGTATAGACAGTACTTCTTAACTTCTTAATCAGTAAAAAATCCGGCCTTGGTGGCCGGATTTCATCCGATGAAGGGGCTGCCGCACTAATCATTTAATGCGACAGCCCCTTCTGTATGCAGGTATGCGGATTTTACAGCTTGATGTTCTTCAGCAGGGAACCGATGTTGGTCGTGAGATCCTCTGCCTTCGGAAGCTTGAAGTTCCGAGCCTCTCTGTCTTCTCTTTCCTCTCTGCCATCAGAGGCACCCTCTTCCAGGGCCTTCATGGACAGGCTCAGCTTGCCGTCTTTGATGGCAATGACCTTGACTTTCACTTCCTGACCGACTTTCAGGACATCTTCCGGAAGTTTGACGCGGGCCCGTGAAATCTGAGAAACATGGACCAGGCCGGAAAGACCGTTCTCCAGACGGACAAAAGCACCGTAGGGCTGCAGTGTCTCGACCTTGCCGTCCATCACGGTACCCTGTGCGATCTCCGCAATGCGGGCTTTGCGCTCCTCGTCTGCTTTTGCGCGAAGCAGCTCAGTGGCAGAAAGAATCAGGCGGCCCTTTTCGGGATCTGCTTCACGAACGATAACCTGAATCTCCTTGCCCAGGTATTCGTTCAGGTCTGCGACATGGCCCAGTGCCAGCCGGGAAGCCGGAATAAAGCCGCGCACACCTTCGACATTGGACACAACGCCCTTGTTTACCACGCCGTCAACCGTGACGGTCAGCGGTGTCTTCTCCTCCTGATACTGTTTCAGTTTTTCCCAGTTCGCCTCACCCTCATCTTTAAATGTGGTGAACGAATCATCCACGGCCTGGGAGAAATCATCCATGGTGATGTTTTCTTCTGACATAGTATACACCTCATTCCTGTGTTCAAACTTTTATCAGTATAGCATAGAAAATCCAAACAGGAAAGAAAAAAGTGCACGGGAAATGCGTTTTCCGTGCTATGATGACATTTATATACAAATATATATAAAAATGCGTTCCAAAAGTCCGTTTGCACAAATACCGGTTTTCGTATATGATACCATAAGTAGCGCCTGTTACGGAGAGACTGCAGGAGGAACCACAGACGAATGAAGAAGAAAAATGATATCTACATTATCGGTCACAGGAATCCGGATACAGATTCCATCTGCTCCGCCATCGCATATGCCGATATTAAAAATCGTACAGAGGAAGGACATTTTGTACCGATGCGGGCGGGTCAGATCAACGAGGAGACGGAGTTTGTCCTGAATTATTTTCACACGGATATACCCGGCTATCTTCCGGATGCCGCCGCACGGGTGAGTGAGATAGAGATTCATGAGATTCCCGGCGTCAGGGCACAGATTTCCGTGAAGCGGGCGTGGGAACTGATGAAGCAGGAGAATGTGGTCACGCTGCCGATCACGACAGAGGATAACCGCCTGGAGGGTCTGATCACGGTCAGTGATATTGCAAAGTCCTATATGGACGTACATGACAATGATGTCCTGTCCCAGGCCTGTACCCAGTACAGCAGTATTGCGGAGACGCTGGACGGGCAGGTGGTTGTCGGGGATACGGAGAAGTATTTTGACTGCGGCCGTGTCGTGATCGGGGCCTTTAATCCTGACATGATGGGCAATTTTATAAGAGAAAAAGACCTGGTCATCGTAGGAAACCGCGCGGAGGACCAGCTGTGCTGCCTGGATCTGGGGGCCAGCTGCATCGTAGTGGGCCTTGGCGCGCAGATCAGCGCGTCTATTGTGAAACTGGCGAAGGACAGCGGCTGCGTGATCATTAGCAGCCCGCACGATACCTATACAATTGCGCGCCTGATCAACCAGGCAATCCCGGTCCGCCATCTGATGAACTGGGGAAAAGTGATCACATTCCTGACGACCGACAAGGTGACGGAGATTGAAGACGTCATGAAGAGCAGCCGGTACAGGGATTACCCGGTGCTGAGTCCCCGGGGAAAATATGTCGGCACGATTTCCCGGCGCAACCTGATCGGACACGCCGGAAAGAAACTGATCCTCGTCGATCACAATGAGAAATCTCAGGCGGTGCCGAACATTGAAGAGGCGGAGATCCTGGAGATCATAGACCACCACAGGCTGGGATCCCTGGAGACCATTTCGCCGATCCTCTTCCGCAACCAGCCGGTGGGCTGTACCGGTACGATCATGTACCAGATTTATCAGGAACATGCCCTGGAGATACCGGAGCAGATTGCCGGACTTCTCTGCTCGGCCATCATTTCCGATACGCTGCTGTTCCGGTCGCCTACCTGTACGCCTTCTGACCGTGCAGCTGCCGAGAGGCTCGCTGCCATTGCAGGGATCGATGATCTTCAGAAATATGCCGCTGCCATGTTCCGGGCCGGCAGCAGCCTGGGGACAAAATCCGCAAATGAGGTATTTTATCAGGATTTCAAGAAATTTATGCTGGAGAAGGCGACCTTCGGCGTCGGGCAGATCAGCTCCATGGATTCGGAGGAACTTTCTTCTATTAAAAATAAGCTTCTTCCCTATATGGAGAAAGAGTGCGGGAAGAATGACATACAGATGGTCTTTTTCATGCTTACCAATATCATTGAGGA